>JBEIMN010000328.1:0-4410 GCA_040378705.1 Acidobacteriota bacterium | reverse complement strand
GAATTAGTAGCCGCAATTTCCGGCAGCCGCTCGCCGCCGGGGCCGTGGGAATTGCCGGGATCGCACTTTTTCAGTCTCCCGGAGGCCCGGCGCGGATAATTGACGAAATCCTGAAAACTCCCAGCCAGGCTCCAAATTGACCTAACCCAATATTGATACAGAAAACATGAAAAGGATTATCAGCAATGAGACCTGCGATCATTCGAGTCCTCGGAATTTTGGTTCTGCTGCACTGGCCGGTCCTCTTCAGCCAGCGTGTTGGCGCACAGTCGGCCGCACAAGCGATTGAACCGGGTATTGAAGCAGAGGCGTTACGCCATTTTCAGGCGATCCTGCGATTCGACACGAGCAATCCACCTGGCAATGAGGTGCTGGTCGTCGACTATTTGAAGTCCGTGCTCGAGAAGGAGGGGATCGAGACGAAGATCTTCGCGCGCGATCCGAAGCGTCCCAACCTGGTAGCGCGACTGCGTGGCAACGGCAGGGGGCGTCCGATCCTGATCATGGGCCACACAGACGTCGTGACCGTCGATCCAACTAAATGGAAATTTCCGCCGTTTTCTGCAACGCGGGACGGTGGGTACATCTACGGTCGGGGAACGGTCGATGACAAGGTGAGTGTCGCCGCCGGGCTGATGACGATGATCCAGCTCAAGCGGCGCAGGATCGCGCTCGATCGCGACGTGATCTTCCTCGCGGAGGCGAGTGAAGAGGGGGGCGGACCGAACGGGATACCCTTCATGGTCGAGAATCACTGGCCGGAGATCGAGGCGGAGTTCTGCTATGCCGAAGGTGGCGGCGTAATTCGCACCGGCGGAAAGGTGCAGTTTGCAACGGTTGCGAGCACGGAAAAGATCGCCCATACGATCAGACTCGTCGCGCGTGGAGTTGCCGGGCACGGCTCGGTTCCGCTGCGAAGCAACGCGATCGTCCACCTTTCACAGGCGATTGCACGAATCGCCGCGTGGCGTACCCCGATGCGGCTCAATGAGACGACACGAACCTACTTTGAACGGATGGCGGCCCTCGGCTCACCAGCGGAATCGGCCATCTTTCAAAAGATCCTGTCCGGTAAGGAGAATGAGGAGGCACTCGAGTACCTGGCGATCAACCAGCCGCGCCTCTACTCGACGCTGCATACCTCGATCTCGCCAAATATCATCAAGGGTGGCTACCTGCGGAACGTCATCCCCTCCGAGGCGGAAGCAACCCTCGACATTCGTGCACTGCCAGACGAAGATATTCCCGCGCTGCTCACGAAGCTGCGCGCGGTGATCGATGACCCGGCAATCGAGATCGAGAAGATTCTCCCCAACGCAACACGCCCGGCGGCGGCGCCATCGAGACTGGACTCGGTCGCCTTCTCGATCATCGAATCAGCCCACCGCCAGATTTACGACGCCGCCACCCTGCCAACGATGATGACCGGCGGAACCGACATGGCCTATCTGCGCGCGCGCGGTGTTCAGTGCTATGGCATCGGCCCGCTGATCGACAGCGAGGACGGTCCACGTGGCTTCGGCGCTCACAGCGACCAGGAGCGGATTCTCGAAGAATCGTTCAATAAGTTTATCCGTTTTCAATGGACGATCGTCGTCAATCTTGCCGGTAGCGCCCCGACAGCCCCGCGGTAACCAATTACTGCCAGAAACGGCAACCGGTGCCGGGAGGGCTCCCCCCTCCCGGCACCGGTCACTCCCCTTCTCCGCCTCTGGTCTTTTTGAGGCATGGTGAGGCTTTAAAGCCTGTTACCTGCCACACTACCTCGTAGTGCTGATCGTGACTCCAGTCAGATCATTGTTCAGCGTGTAGCGATCCCTGATCATGAAGACCGGGGAGGTTCCGACTATCCGATAGGTTCCGGAACCCCGGAGCAGGCAGCGATTGATTGTAACATCTGCCCGCTTGTCATCCAGAAGCCGGAGGTCACAGCCAATACGATAGATTCTTCCGGTCCCGAAATACTCCTGTCCGGTATCCATCCGCTTGAAAAGATAGTTTCCCGTGAAAGAGTCGAAGAGGAAGATATTGCGGCTGTAGTCGTCGATCAGAATGACATCCCAGACCCTGACATCGAATGTCGTCGTGGCAGTCATACCGCAGATATCGGTCGCCGTGCAGGTGACTGTCGTCAGACCTACCGGAAAGGCTGCCCCGATCGGACGTGTACAGGAGACGATAGTCCCGCTGGTATTGTCGGTTGCGGCCGGAGCCTGGTAATTTATGGCGGGTCCGGCAAGACTGCCCGGGCGGACGCCGATCATCGTGATCCCGGCCATCGGCTTAATCTGCGGTGCAGCGTTGGCGCCGGCGACGGTGTCCGTGGCTGAGTTGTTTTCGATGTAGGGATCAGGCGTCCGAGCGCTGACCTGTGCCGTGTTGATCATCTGGTCCCCGTCACAGACCGTATCGAGAGTTCGAACGGCAATCGTGATCGTCGCCGTCACCCCCGGATTGAGTACCGGGAAAGTGATGGTCCGGGCTCCTGAATTCTGCGCGCAGACTCCGCCATCGGTCGCGACACATGAGACAAATGCGACCTTCGCCGGCAACGGATCGGTCACCAGAACATTGATCGCCGGGTCCGGTCCTTGGTTGGTCACCTGAATAGTGTAGGTGAGATCGGTCGCCGCCAGCGCGATCGGCGTCGAGGCACTGTTCGAGATCACCAGATCGGCAAAGCTCGGATTCTCACTCAAAAGAACCGAGATCGTATTGTCGACAAAATTTGCTGTCACGATATCGCTTCTTCCGTCACCATTGAAATCGGCGACGATGACATCGTAAGGACTGATTCCGGTCGCAAAATTGTTGAGATGGGTCACCGGAGCGAAAGTTCCGTCACCAGTCCCAAGCAGAACCGTGACGTTGTTGGCGTTACGATTGGCAACCACGAGGTCTGGATTTCCATCTCCATTGAAATCTGCGGTCCGGATGTCGAATGGATTGCCACCCGTCGGATACTGGCGCAGACTGCCAAAAGTGAAGTCCCCGTTGCCAATCATGACGCTGACGCCGCCAAGCACGACGTTGACGACGGCGATGTCGATATTTCCGTCACGATTGAGGTCGGTCATGACCAACTCCGTGCTTCCTGCCCCGGCGGGAATGTCGCTCACCGACCGAAATGTCCCCTGGCCCAGATTCTGAAATATGGTCACGCTATCGGTGCCGGTATTGGCAACCGCAAGGTCAACCCAATTGTCACCATTCAAATCACCAGCGACAATCGCGTGTGGGCTGAGGCCGGCCGGGTAGTCGACTCGTGGCTGAAAAGTTCCGTCACCAACACCGTTGAAGATCGAGATCGTTCCGGCGAGGCGATTGGCAATCGCCAGGTCATCGAACGTGTCATTGTTGAAGTCTCCAACCGTGATCGAGCGTGGCTCATCGGCCGTTGGATAGCTCGTCTCATTCGTAAAGGTTCCATCCCCATTCCCGAGCGAGACAAACAATGTTGCACAGAGGTGGTTTATCACCGCAAGATCACTCTTCGTGTCACCGTTGAAGTCGGCTGAGACGGCGAAGATCGGGCAATTACCACCGTGAAGAGCTTCGGGAAGCGGGGTGAACGTGCCTCCCACCTCTCCACGGAATGGCGTCAAATTGCCCGAATCACGATTTGGAACGATCAGATCGAGCACTCCATCACCATTGAAATCGAGTGTCGTGACTGAGAATGGACCTTTTCCGACCGGATAGGTTACCTGCGGCGCAAAGGCGATCGCCGCAACGCCAAAGTATGGGTATTGATTGACCTTTGCGACGGCCATAACCACAAAGACAAGTACGAAACCGGCCTCAATCGTTAGTCTCAATAGGTGGCGGGCAATATTTTTAGCTGAGGTGTTCATAATTTGCTCCTTTCTTCTCGTCCTTTGGTGAGCCACTCCGGCATTGTCGAAATCAGGCTGAATGCCGATCTTGTGAATATCGCGGTGCCGGCAGCTCCCGCAAAGCTACGAGGCAATAATCATTCCACAGTTATTCACCGACGCGACAGAGGCCTGACAATGCCCAAATGCCGCCACCCCAGCCGATCCGATCGGGTAAAAAGGGCCCAGCGCAGCTAAAATCCGGCCCATACGAGTCTCCAGGAAGATTAGATCTTAAATAATATGGGGAATTTGACGCTGGGATATCGTAAAAAGCCCCTTAAACTAAGTAATCTGCCGGAATATCGACCGCGAATGGCTCCAATTTACTGTGGAAACAATATAGTGGTATATTGTTCCGGTCTTGTACTATATAAAGTGGTATCAGGTTCAGAATGGGCCGAAAGAGGAGCGGAAGAAACTGAAGAAACTGAAGACGCTGAACACGCTGAACACGCTGAACACTCTGAACACTCTGAACACTCTGAACACTCTGAACACTCTGAACACTCTGAACACTCTGAGAGGATAAGAT
>JBEIMN010000327.1:0-4422 GCA_040378705.1 Acidobacteriota bacterium | reverse complement strand
GTCGCGAAGAGGTGGAATTTCGAACGGGATGACATTGAGTCGATAGAAAAGGTCAGCGCGAAAAAGGCCACGTTCGACCTCTGCCTCGAGCCGCTTGTTGGTGGCGGCGATGACACGGACATCGACCGAGATCGAGGTCTCGGAACCGACGGGTTCGAAGCGCTGCTCTTCGAGGACGCGGAGAACTTTCGACTGCGTCTTGAAGCTCATGTCGCCGACTTCATCAAGAAAGAGTGTCGCGCCATCAGCACGCTCGAACTTACCACGTTTGGCCTGGGTCGCCCCGGTGAACGCTCCCTTGACATGTCCAAAGAGCTCCGACTCGACCAGCTCCTCCGGGATTGCCGCGCAGTTGAATTCGATGAATGGTTGAGATGCCCGCTTCGACTGGGCGTGGAGCGCGCGGGCAACCAGCTCTTTTCCGCTTCCGGATTCGCCGTAAAGCAGAATTCGTCCGCTGGTTGGTGCGGCATAGGTGATCTGCTGACGAAGGGCACGCATCGGCACCGAGTCTCCGATCATGGAGTAACCGGTCTCAAGACGCGCCTGAAGTTCGGAATTGGACGACTCCAGTTCACGCTGGCGAATGGCATTTCTGACGGCGAGGAGCGTCTTCTCCAGCGAGAGTGGCTTTTCGATGAAGTCATAGGCGCCGAGACGTGTCGCGCGAACAGCGGTCTCGATCGTCCCGTGACCGGAGATCATCACGACGCAGACATCGTTCGAAGCGGCTTTGAGCCGCGTCAACGTCTCGAGTCCGTCGATGCCCGGCAGCCAGACATCGAGCAGAACGCAGGAATAGACGCGCTGTTCGAAGGCTTTCAGGCACTCCTCCCCGCTCCCGACCGCGGTGACGGCAAAGCCCTCGTCTCCGAGGACACCTGCCAGCGACTGGCGAATGCCCGGTTCATCGTCAACAATCAGAATCGAATGTGCCATAACTCAACCGATCATTGGTAACTCGATCACAAATCGCGCGCCGTGCGGCTGATTCTCCAGGACACGAATCCTTCCGTGGTGCTCGGCGACAATCCGGCTGACAATTGCGAGGCCGAGACCGGTCCCGCGTTTGCGCGTCGAAAAATAGGGTTCGAAGATCCGTTCACGGTGCTCGACCGGAATTCCCGGACCGGTATCGGCGACGGATAGCTCGACGATCCGCCGCTCCTGAATCTCGCGCGTCGAGATGAAGAGTTGCCGCTCCCCGGTGGAGAGTGGCAGGAATTCCAGCGCGTTATCGATCAGATTGACCAGTACCTGGCGCATCTGTCCGCTATCAATCAGTATCTGGGGAAGATCCGTCGCAAGCCGGAATTCGAGCGTAATCCCGGATAGCCTCTCATCATACAACCGAAGGGCGTTTTGGGCGACCTCATTGATCGATGCCGGCTCGAGTTTTATCTTTGGCAGGCGGGCAAAGGTCGAGAATTCGTCGACCATGCGCTGCAGTGTTGAGACCTCGGTCCCAATCATTGCCGTACATTCGCGAACGAGTCCGACCTGCCGTTCGGTGAGGCAGTTCGGTCCGGCGGAATCACCAAGCAGATTGCGTGCAATCCGTTCGGCGGAGAGGCGGATCGGCGTAAGTGGATTCTTGATCTCGTGGGCCATGCGCCGTGCAACCTCGCTCCACGCCGCACGCCGCTGCGCTTCGATCAGCTCCGAGAGATCCTCGACGACGATCACCGCGCCACGCACCTCACCGCCAACGTCGTGAAGGGCCGTTACCGTCACCGCCGCGTCGAGATTGACCTGATTGGCAAGGGTGAAGTGGACCTCGCGTGTGATCGAGCGATAGCGCGCTGCAAACAGGATCAGTCGCCGCAGCTCTTCCCGCTGCGGTTCCGGCAGCAGTCGCTCAAGCGCCGTCCCCGTCACCGGGACCTGCTCGATCCGCAACAGCCCGAGCGCCGCTTCATTGATTGTCGTGACGTTCCCCGTTTCATCGAGTGAGATAACCCCGGCGGAGAGGCTCTGCAGAATCGCCTCGATATACTGCCGACGCTCGATCAGCTCAGCGTTGATCTGCTGGAGCTCGCCCGCCGACTGCTCGAGCCGGCGCCGATTCTCGGCCAGCTCCATCGTCATCTCGTTGAATGAGCGCGCGAGCGCCGCAAGCTCGTCGTCGCCAACCACGTCTGTAACATAGTCAAGATCGCCACTCCGAATGCGCGCCGTCGCCTCGGCCAGCTTCTGAACCGGCTCCGCAATGCTCCGCGAAACGTTGATCGCCATCCAGAAGGCAATGAACAGAACCAGCAGCGTTATCAATGCAAGGGTTTGGAGCGCCGTGTTCCGGTACCATTTTTTGTAGCCCTTCAGATTCTCATAACGCTCCTCCTGGTATCGAATGAGCTGAAGGTTGACGGAGAGATCGGTCGGCAGTTTCCGGATGATCAACAGATAGCGCGGTGGCGTGACCTCCGGAAGCCGCTCCCCGGAGATGAAAAAAATATCACGCTGACTGCCCTCGAGCGGATCGGTGGATTCGATCAGGATCGTGCCATCACGAAGCAACGCCGGCACAGAGTCCCGTGCAAGGCGTGCAATGACGGACTGAAGAGCCTCGGGTCTCTCCAGTCCACCACCATCCAGCTCGAGTTCGACCGCGCCGTTCGCATCGAACAGCCGTGCAAGCGTGATCGAATCGGCCTCCACCCCGCAAAAGAATCTCGGCGCGGCTTTCGACCGGATAGCGTGCCAGAAGATGGGCCAGCGTACGCCCCAGAGTTCGTGTCGCCTCACGCTCTCCCTGACGCGAGAGTGACTCCATCGAGATCGCGTTCTTCAGGATCTCGTCGCCCGGGAGGCTGAACCACTTGTCGATGCTCCGATTGATGAGACCGGTCGTCGCAAAGAAGAGAAATGTGACTGGCAACAGCGAAAGCGCAATGAAAAAGACAACCAGCCGGGTCTTGAATCGTGCGCCAAGCCGATGCTCCCTTCGCTCACGACGCAGCTTGATGATGTTCCGGACCAGTACCATCAGCAGCACGACGAAGGCCAGAAAGTTGATCGTCGAGAGCACATAGAGGCTGAAGGTTTCGCTGACCGATGTCGGACGCAGCCACTCAAGCGTATTGAATGCCGACTGGACGAAGAGGAGCACAAAGGCCAGGGTCGTCAACAAAGCGAGAACGACAATCCGCAATCGGCGCCGGCGCAGTTTGACCTGCTCGGCGGATCGGGGCTCTCGAGTTGATCGTTGACTCTCCATCTCCTCATTATGCCACCAGACTCAAATCAACGCACTTAGCGGACAACAATCAACAGAAACCGATCGGCTTGTTGGCGCGAGAATTCCGCTTCCACTCGCCAGCCCGGATCATTTCTGGTAGTTATAGTCTGCAGGAAACGCGGTTACGAAAGATGCACATGAATATCCTGAATATCCTGATAGATCGTCAATCAGTTCAGTTGCGTACCAATTTGCGCAGTGGCTGGCGCGCCCTGGTCTTTGTCACGATCCTCGGCTCGCCGTGGCTGCTTTCGCAACTGCTCGCGCCGGCCAATCGATCACCGTCTCCTGCGCCCCCCCTCCCTTCCCCCGCTTTTGACGTCGGTCTCGTAATGATCCTAAGCTATCTGCCGCCATTGGCATGGGTTCTTTTTGTCTCGTGGGGATGTCTCAAACGAATGGAGGGCGAGCCGCTTGGAACTCTCGGACTTGGGCTCTTCGTCGGATGGAAGAGAGAGATAATCCGTGGGCTTGGAACTGGCGCAGCGATGACCGGAATTGTCGTCTTGCTGCAGTTGATCGCTCGGGGATCCCAACTGGGACTCAATCCGTACTGGTTCAAAGCCGCTGTCGATCCGGAAGCGCTGCGCCACTCGGTAACAGAGACATTCCTGACCGTCGCGCTCTTCACCGTAGCCGCCCTCTTCGAGGAGTTGCTGTATCGCGGGTACGCCTTCCAGACGCTCCTTCGCGGGGTTCATCCGGTTGTCCCGATCGTTATTCTCTCGACCCTCTTCGGACTTGGCCACTGGGGGAATCCGAATCGCACGGTATTTTCGACTGCGAACACGGTACTCGCCGGAGTCTGGCTCTCGGTTGCGTACCTGCGAAGTCGAAACCTCTGGTACCCGACCGCACTCCACCTGAGCTGGAACGTCACACTCGGCCCAATATTCGGGCTGCCGGTGAGCGGGAGGCTGCTGCCGGCACACCCACTGCTGCTCACTTCAAGCGGCAGTCCGGTCTGGCTGACAGGTGGCTCATATGGAAGCGAAGGCGGCGCAGCGGCAACGGTTGTGCTGCTCGGAGCGATCGTTGTAACCAGTCTGATGAAGGGCCGATCGTCTCAGTCGACCTAGCCGGCCAGGCTGTTCAGGCAGCCGGTCACCCCCCCCCCCCCGCCAGAACAACCAGGCGGGGGGCCCCCCGAGAACAAACATAAAACATAAATACACAAAACCAGG
>JBEIMN010000326.1:0-4424 GCA_040378705.1 Acidobacteriota bacterium | reverse complement strand
TCCACTGACCAAAGCGCTCATCGGCACCCGGCTTGAGGCTGAATGAGACACGATAGCCGGGGCCGTTCTGGCCCGGGACGCCACGCGCGTCGCGAAGGTCGGCGCCGGTGATGACCGGCGTCTTCTCGACGACGTGGAAACCGTTGAAGCTCGAACCGTCATTTCGGCTCTCATTGTAAGGGAGGATCTCCCGGTCGCTCGGAAGCGTCCCGCCAAGCGAGCCGATCGCCTCTTCACGAGTAGCATAGAGGGTGCCGGGCGGAACGACCGCCTTCAGCTCGAGCCTCGCTTCGCCCTTGATCAGCTCCTTGACACGCTCCGGATTGTCAACACCCGGCATCTGAACAAGAATCTGATGGTCTTCCGTGCGGCCATGAAGCTGGATCGTCGGTTCCGCGACACCAAAGGCGTCGATGCGCTGCTCGATGATCGCCTTCGCCTGCTCTGTCGCCTCACGCCGGTAGATATCTGCGGCGGAGTTTTTGAGGTTGAAGGTCACGCTCGCCGGACTGGTCGCGGTTGAAACATCCCATATGTCGTTGCCAAAGATCGGCAGGAGCTTCTCGCGGATCTGGGTGTGGGTATCGGTCGCCGCCGTCTCAACCACCAGCCGTCCGCCGGCCGGCGTCTTGATATCGGTGAAGGCAATGTTCCCCTTCTTCAGTTCATCAACCGCTTTCTGCCGATTGCCCTCGGTCAGCGCCTTAATATAGTCTTCGGCCTGAACCTGCATGACAAGGTGGGTTCCGCCCCGAAGATCGAGGCCGAGCTTGATGTTGTCGGCGAGATTCTGCTTCAGTCTGGCAGGCTTGAAGAAGTCACCGGAGACGCGGGTGTACTCTTTCTGCTTGTTCCACGGACCAAACATGACGGCGAAGCAGCCGAAGGTCGTCAGGAGGATGATGATGACACGCGTTTTGATGTTCTTGTTCATACAGTTCCGCTATTTAGCTTCTTCCCCGCCCTCTTGCAGACCGGCAATGGAATTGCGAGAGATCTCGATCCGTACGACCGGATTCTCGGATACCTTCAGTTGGACCGTTCGCTTGTCTTCACGCAGGCTGACAATCGATCCGTGGATTCCGCCGCTGGTGACAACGCGGTCACCCACCTTCAGATTATTGAGCATCTCATCGACCGCCTTCTGCTTCTTGCGTTGCGGAAGGATGATCATAAAGTAGAAGAGGGCGAAGATGAGAACCATCGGCAAGAGCATACCGAGCAGTCCGCCACCGCCGGCAGCCCCCTGAAGAAGGATTAACGCAGTTTGATTCAACATGGTCAGCAGGTCACAACCCTTTTATTAGTCTCGTCGAGCAGTTTGAGCCTTGTTTGAGCCAAATGATCCAGGATTGTCCACCCTGATCTGCCCCGCATACCCCAATCGTATTTCACATTGGGCCTCACTGGGTCTCATTTGGTCTCATTGGGTCTCATTTGGGCCCACTCGACTCACTGTGATAATGCTCCAGGAACCTGGAACGATAAGCGCCAAATTCGCCAAGTGCGATAGATTGCCTGATTCGACGCATGGTGTCAAGGTAGAAGGCAACGTTGTGGTACGAGCAGAGCGTCGCCGCAAGCATCTCACCTGCCTGATAAAGGTGTCGCAGGTAGGCTCGCGAATAACGCCGGCAGACCATGCAGTCACATTCCTCATCAAGCGGACGCTCATCGCGTGCAAACCGGGCATTCCGAATGTTGAGCCGGCCACGGCCGGTAAAGACCTGGCCATTGCGCGCGTTGCGTGTCGGCATGACGCAGTCGAACATATCAACACCACGTGCGACCGACTCGATCAGATCGACCGGGGTTCCGACTCCCATCAGATAGCGTGGGCGGTCGGCTGGCATCAGCGGCGCGGTGAATTCGACCGTGTCATACATCAGGGACTTCTCCTCCCCGACGCTCAATCCGCCGATAGCATACCCCTCGAACCCAATTGCGACAAGCTGTTCAAGACTTTGACGGCGCAGGTCATTGTAAACGCTGCCCTGTATGATCCCAAACAACGCCGGGGAGACGGCCGAGGATGCCGGCGTCTCCCGGAGCCGATCGAATTCGAGACGCGAGCGAACGGCCCAGCGTGTCGTCAACTCGAGCGAATCGAGGGCCTGACGATGGGTTGCCGGCCACGGTGTACACTCATCGAAACACATCATGACGTCGGCGCCGAGGGCGTGCTGCACCTGCATCGAGATCTCCGGCGAGAGAAATTTCAGCGAGCCGTCAAGATGCGAGCGAAACTCGACCCCCTCCTCCCTGATCTTTCGTAATGCGCCAAGACTAAAGACCTGGTATCCCCCGCTGTCGGTAAGCATGGCCCGCTCCCACGAGATAAAGCGATGCAGCCCGCCAAGCGCGAGGACCGTCTCCGGCCCGGGTCGGAGAAAGAGGTGATAGGTATTGCCAAGAATGATCCGGGCGTCGAGCGCCTCGAGCATCTCCTGCGTGAGGGCCTTCACCGTTCCCTGCGTGCCAACCGGCATGAAGACGGGCGTCTCAATCTCGCCATGCGCGGTCCGCACCACTCCGAGCCGTGCCTCACTCTCCGCGTCCCGCTTCAGTAACTGATATGTCGGATGTTCCACGATTCTGATCCATTTGCGGAATGACCGGCCTCCGGGTGATCCGGATGCCCCCTCTACTTTCTGACGCGCAGCTTCTGCTTGATCCTGATCGGCGTCGCAAAGAAACCGAAGGCCTCGCGGAGCCGGTTGATCAGGTATCGCTCATAGGAGAAGTGGATCTTCATCTTCGTTCCACTCGTAAAGATGACGAAGGTTGGAGGCCGTGTATTTGACTGTGTCAGATACAGAATCTTCAACTTATGCTTTCCGGAGATGGTCGCCCGGGGCTGGTCGAGATAGTCGTTGAAGAACTGATTGAGCTGACCAGTCGTCACCCGCATGTTTCGTGCTTCGTTGGCACGGGCGATGATCGGTGGCAGACGGACGACACGCTGCCCGGTCAGGGCGGAGAGGAAGATGATCGGCGCATAGTCGAGGAACTTCATCTGATCGCGGATCTTCTCCTCGTACTGGTTGACGGTCCAGGTGTCCTTCTCGACGGCATCCCATTTGTTGACGACTATGATGACCGACCGACCGGCCTCGTGGGCATAGCCTGCAATATTGGCATCGTGCGCGGTTACCCCCTCGATGGCATCGATCACCATAAGGACAACATCGGCGCGCTCGATATGCTTGCGCGCCATGACGACCGAGAGCTTCTCGGCCATCTCGTCGGTCTTCCCCTTGCGGCGAATTCCGGCCGTATCGATCAGGCGCAGAAGTATCGATTCGCCGCCCGGCTCCTCCGGCTCCGCCTCAAAGACAGTGTCGACGGCGTCGCGTGTCGTGCCCGGGATCGGAGAGACGATTACGCGCTCCTGTCCAAGCAGCCGGTTGATCAGCGACGACTTGCCGACATTCGGCCGCCCAATGATCGCGACGTTGATCTCGCGCCGCTCCTCCACCACCTCCTCGACGATCGGAACGACCTCGATCACCGCGTCGAGAAGCTCCCCGATTCCGGATCCATGCTCGGCCGAGACCGGCACGACATCCAAAAATCCGAAGCGATGAAACTCTCCTGACGATTCACCGATCCGCGTCGTGTCCGATTTGTTGGCAATCACTACCACCGGCCGATCGGTCAGCCGGAGGTGCCGCGCCAGATCCTCGTCAAGCGGCGTGATCCCGTCGCGCACATCGACCACCCAGAGCAGCAGGCTCGCCTCGGTGATCGCTGCCCGTGCCTGCTCGAAGATCCGTGAGGGAATCAGCTCCTCGTCAGCCGGAACGATCCCCCCGGTATCGACGACGCGAAAGCGATGCCCCTGCCACTCCGCTTCACCGTATATCCGGTCACGCGTGATTCCAGGCAAGTCACCGACAATCGAGCGCCTTGACCCGATCAACCGATTGAAGAGCGTCGATTTTCCAACATTCGGGCGGCCGATTATTGCCACGAGTGGCAGTTTCGATCCCACCGGCGTCTGCGTCTCAGTTTTACTCATTATCGCTTTCCGGGGCACGTCGATCAGCCCCACACGCTTACTCACACATCACCTGACCATTCGTCACCACAGTTGCTCACTGCGTTACATTTAATCGACCATTCTATTGAATTAATCGGCTTTGCGAAAGGTATAAGACGTAACTTCACCATTCATCCCGTCGTACTGACCTTTGCCGGGGACGAATATTTACGGGCCAGCTATTTTCAGGCCGCACGCCGGTCGGAGATTTTCCGTTCAGGGAAAGTCCTGGTTAATTTCCGGACGAGGGTGATACGCGGCAATTCGCTCCTGTATAATGGACACCGCCCCCGTTCAGGATTGCCCTGAAAGTTTAATTGCTGGTCTGAATTTCCGGAGCAATAGTCATCCGGAAGACTGGTAGCGATTAAGACCTTTTAAT
>JBEIMN010000325.1:0-4435 GCA_040378705.1 Acidobacteriota bacterium | reverse complement strand
GGCAATTCGTCCTGGCAGGGATTCAACCTCGAGCAGGCATTGTCGGCGGCGCTCGAAAAGCCTGTCAGGGTGATCAACGACGCCGATATGCAGGGGCTGGCGGCGATTGGTGGGGATGGCGTCGAGATGGTCATCACCCTGGGAACCGGTGTCGGCTGCGGACTCTTTCTCGATGGACGGCTCGCGCCGCACCTCGAGATCGGCCATATCCCCTTTCGTAAGAATCAGACCTTCGAAGAGCAGCTTGGCAACAACGCCTTTCTCGAGGCGGGAAGACGTCGCTGGAATCGGCGGCTCGTCAAGGCGATCGACCTGTGGCGGGTTCTGACAAATTTTGACAAACTCTATCTTGGTGGTGGCAACTCGCGGGAGATCACCTTTGAACTTCCGGAGGGTGTTGAGGTGGTATCCAACGAGCTTGGATTGAAGGGTGGGATCGGACTCTGGAGATAGCTTTCTCCGGGTGAGACGTTATGCCACTCTATCTGGTCTCGACACCAATCGGTAATCTCGAAGACATTACCTTCCGCGCGCTGCGTGTGCTGAAGGAGTCTGCGCTCATTGCCTGCGAAGATACGCGCCACACCGGGCGATTGCTCGCCCATTTCGGGATCGCGACACCGACGATCAGTTATCACGAACATAACGAGCGAATCAGGGCGGCGGAGCTGGTGGTGCGGCTTGAAGAGGGGCAGGCGATCTCCCTTGTCACCGATGCCGGAACACCAGGAATCTCCGACCCCGGCTATCGCCTCGTCGTTGCCGCGATCGAGGCCGGCATCAATGTCGTGCCGGTTCCCGGGCCAACCGCCTTAGTCGCCGCGCTGATCGCCTCCGGCCTGCCAACCGATTCCTTTCTTTTCGTCGGTTTTTTGCCCCCGCGGAAGCAGGCACGCCGGACACGCCTTGAAGAGATGCGAGATCAACGGGCGACGCTCGTTCTATACGAGGCGCCGCATCGGATTGGTGCGACGCTCGTCGATGCGCTCGATCTCCTTGGTGACCGGCCGGCTGCCCTCGCGCGGGAGCTGACCAAGCTTCACGAACAGTTCCGGCGCGGAACTCTCGCCGAGCTGCTCCAGCGGCACCAGAACGACCCCCCGCGCGGGGAGATCGTCCTGATCATCGGTGGATATTCCGGCGATGAACGCGATCAATCGATTGAAACATCCTCTCGTCCGCTTGCCGATGAGGTTGACCAATTGATCGCAGACCAGTCCGTCGCCAGGAACGAGGCGCTCAGGCTCGTTGCCCGTCGGCGCGGAATCCCGAGAAGGGAAGCGTACCGGCTCTACATTGAAGAGAGAGAGGTCGATGATGTTGTTGAGGATGAACCGGATCAGTCTTAAAATTCTGCCGTTGATCTGTCTGCTGACGTTTGCGATCCCGGCCCGCGCCCAGTTGCTGAAGCAGGGAGATTACGGGGTCGGTGTGACAATCGCCATCTACCAGTATGACGATGTCCGCTCGAAGCCCTTTCCGCTGGTCTCAAATCTGAAGATGACGGCGACGACCCCAGCAGAAGAGATCGAAAATCTCAGTCGTTCACTCGGTGTCGAGGAGGTCAGCTTGCGCTATGTCAGAGCGGTCGGGCTGCGCGAGGGCGAGACCTTTACCGATACACAGCCGATGAATGATCGACCCTTCACCTTTACCATCAGTCCACGCCTCGTGACAAAGGGCGATCTGACGATCGATTTTGTCGCCCGTTATGGCGAAAAGGTTCTGCTCGAGGTGAAGAGTGTCACGACCAGTAGTTACGACACACTCGTTCTTCGCGGGCAACCGGGTGGCTTTGCCGTTCGTGAATTTAAGGGGCCACAGGGCACGGAGAAGGTTCCCGAGACAAGGGGGCTGCTGGTGACCATCACCCCGGTCATTCAGAACACACGCTCTCTCCAGAACAAGCCGTCCGATATCTCCCGGCCAACCGACCAGTTCGGGTCAAAGGTCGTGCTCGACCCGAGCGATATCTTTGTCATGCCGGCATTGATCGCCAGGGTGCCAATCAATTTTGCCCCCGGTTCGCGCGTCCAGGGCTCGATTACTCTCGAGGGCATAGTTACACCCGAAGGACGGATCACCAATGTCCGAATTCTCGATACCCCGGATCCGGCGCTAAATCCAAAGGTTATCGAGGCCTTTCGGCAGTATCGTTTTACTCCGTCCCAACTCAATGGTCGCAACAGCTACGCGACTTATCGTGAAACCATTCTGCTTGGAAAACCGGCTCCACTCTAATCCAGTCTGGGAGGATGTCCCGCACCGGGCGTCGCCATTTGATGTTGGCAATATCGGCGATAACAGAATGAGAGCCGCCGGGAGTTAGTTACCAGTGAATAAGAGATTGCGCGACAGGCAGGACCAATTAAGGCGACCGGTAATCGGTTCGGAGCGGCTCTTCTCCGGCCCGATCTTCGCGGTTGAGCGGGACCGTTTTTATGAGCAGAATGGCCTCGAGGTGACGCGGGATGTCGTTCGTCATGCTGGAGGAGCAGGCGCGTTGCCGCTCTTTCCGGATGGGCGCGTCGCGCTGGTTCGCCAGTACCGCCATCCGGCGGGGCGGGATCTGCTCGAGATACCAGCCGGGAAGATTGAGCCGGATGAGAGTCCAGAGCTCGCCGCCCGTCGCGAGGTTGAGCAGGAGACTGGTCACCGGGTCGGAAAACTCGAAATGCTGGCTGAATTTTATTCGACTCCGGGCTTCTGTGAAGAGATTTTAAGCGTTTATCTGGCGACCGATTTGACACCATCCCGTCAACAGCTTGATCATGACGAAGTAGTTGAGATCGAGTACCTTCAATTTGCGGAAGCCCTGGCCATGATTGGGCGGGGAGAGATTGTCGATTCAAAGACGATCATCGCCCTTTTGCTCACCAGTCAACGCACAACCTGATTCCGGGAGATGGAAACAAATGAACGATGGGCCAATAACCGATGGGCCAGTCAACGATGATCAAATAATTGAAATAATTGATTGGATAAATGAGAACGGGCTCGAAATGATCACCCCGGAGCCACCAGCTGAAGAGATTCCGGTCGCCGACAGGCTCTGGGGAATCTGGGCGGCAATTGGCGCCTGGCTGAGCAGTGTTGGACTGCTCGTCGGTATGCAGGTGATCGCGATCATTGCATATGTTGTAATCAGGACCAGACAGACCGGTGCTTTTCCGGAAGTCTTCCAGATCGACTGGCTGATGGCGGTACTGACGATCGCCGCCACCTTTCCGGCTCATCTGCTGACGGTCCTTGTCTGCTGGTTGATCGTCACCAATCGTGGAAAACGCCCATTTCTGAAGACTATTGGCTGGTCCTGGCATCCGCAGTTCAGGATGGTCCACGCCGCGGCGCTCGCCCTTCTGATGATGGGAGTTGCGCTCGCCTGTGAAAAGCTGCTTCCACACCGGGATACGGACATGGAGAAGCTGCTCAGGATGGGGGCGTCGATCCGCTATCTCGTGGCTGCTCTTGCGGTACTGACCGCTCCGTTTGTCGAAGAGCTGGTCTATCGTGGTCTCTTATACTCGGCGATCGAGCGGACACGCGGGCGTGTCGCCGGCATCGTTGTCGTCTCGAGCCTCTTCGCGCTGGTTCACGTTCCACAATACTGGGGGAGTGTCGCCGCGATAACCGCGATCATGACCCTCAGTCTCGTTCTGACCCTCCTGCGTTCTTACACCGGGCAGCTTCTGCCTTGCATCGCAACCCATCTTGTCTATAATGGCGTTCAAGCGGTTGCGCTGCTCTTTGGCAGTCCGTCGGCAGCAGAGAACGTCCCTGCCAAAACTGCGACTATTCTCCTGGGAAAATTATTCTCCTTTTATTTTGGTTATTTTGGCTGGGCGTAACCGGGTGGGCGCCGGCTTTGGGCAGAGGCGATGAGCGACTTCTTTACAATGATGGAAAAGCTGCAGGGTCTCTTTGACAGTCCGGAGATCGAGGTTGTCAGAAAAGACGGGACGAGTGTTCGCGGGCGAATCGACAATCTGCGCAGCACGCAGCCATTCAGCAAGCCGGCTGTCAAGATAGTCGGCGACAATGGCCGAATCACCAAGATCCTATTCAGCGAAATCCGGGAGCTTGTCGACCATCGGCCAAAATAGTGACCAGATAGTGATGGCCCTCTGCCGATTTTAGGCTGCTGGTCGCTTGAAGGTATATTTGACGTAGCGGCTGCTGGCGAGCAGCTCTTCGCCCTTGTTGGAGTTGTGCGAAGTGAATCCGTCAACGTAGACTGCCACCAGCTCCCAGCCATCCTGGCCAAGTGAGTTGAGGCCGGCGTCGACATTGGCGTCGATGTAGTCTTCACCGGTGACACGCGATCCAATCTTGCGGATTTCTCCCCAGTCGGCCGTTCGATATTCCCATTTCATTGTTGTTTCTCCAATCTGTGCTGGCACTGCTGGAAAATTTCAGTCAATTTTTCCCGTCTCCG
>JBEIMN010000324.1:0-4450 GCA_040378705.1 Acidobacteriota bacterium | reverse complement strand
CGATCGAGGTCGACTTCAATCCGCGTTTCCGCGACTTCATCGCTGGGCGGCATCTGCGTGCGGGTGAGTCTGACACCGTAATCGTCACCGAGAGGTTTCTGGCACGGTTGCGCCAGAAGGTTACCAATCGGTCGCGACCGGCGGGTGGCCCTTTCGCGGCGGGGCCGGTCAGGACGGATGATGAACGACGGCGCGAGGCCGAGACGCTGATTGGTCAGGAGTTGGCCCTGCTCACCCTGCCGCAAAAGAGCGGGGAGACGGCCCTCTTTGGAATTCCGCTGCCGGGGGAACCCGGTCAGGATGAGGAGCCCGATCGATTTGAGAAACGGAATTTCCGCATTGTTGGAGTCTTGAAAGCCGCTGATGGCATCGACTTTCAGCCGGGCGGCAATCTGCTTGCCTGGCTGCCATTCGACGAAGTGCGCCGGTTGCGTGACGCGCAGGGCGATTCACTGCGCCAGCTTGGTGAGATGCTCGCCGGTGAGACCGGCTATCAGAACGCTGAACTTCGCGTCGTCGATCTTGCACAGGTCGAACCAGTCAGGAACGAACTGAAGCGTCGCGGCTTCAATTTCTTCAGCCTCAGCAACCAGCTCGAAGATATCCAGCGCGTCTTCCTGATCGTCAATGCCAGCCTCGCGCTGATCGGTGGACTGGCGCTCCTTGTCGCTTCTTTTGGCATCTCGAACACGATGATTATGTCGATTCGTGAGCGGACACGTGAGATCGGGATCATGAAGGCGATCGGAGGAGCGGATGGCGAGATAATGAAGATATTCTTTGTCGAGGCCGGACTGATTGGGTTTGCGGGCGGACTGCTTGGACTGTTTGGCGGCTGGGCGGTCGACCGAATCGCCAACCTGCTCGCCAACCAATGGGTCGCACGTCAGGCCGGACAGGCGATCCGCCAGATCGAATTCTTCTCGATCCCCTGGTATCTCGCGGCCGGGGCGATACTTTTTGCGCTCGTCGTCAGCCTGATCGCGGCAATCTATCCGGCACGTTACGCGGCGAAGATCGACCCGATCCGCGCCCTTCGCTATGACTAGCGTGTTGCCCGAATGCTGGTTGGCGCGAGGCGAGACATCCGAAATAACCCGTTTTCACTGGTTATTTCTCTTCCTGCCAAGTTCAGCTCGCAGGAAGAAGCTGCCTTCGGCAACGACCTGGTCATCAGCCGTTAGTCCGTTGATGACCCTGATCAGGTCACCGCTCTCCTCGCCAAGCATTACTCTCCGCACCTGAAAGCGCCCGGGGCCGACCGGAACGAAGACGATCCGCTCGTCACCAATCGACTGCACCGCCGCTTTTGGTAACGCGAGCGCCTCATCTGCTCCACCGGATTCGATATCGACATCGACGAACATTCCGATTTTCAGGCGAAGATCGAGATTTGGAACCTCGATTCGAACCTGGGCAGTCCGTGTCTGCTCGATGATGCGTGGATCGATGTAGGCGATGCGCCCGGCCCAGCTCCTTCCAGGCCAGGCCTGTGTCGTGATCGTGACTTTCCGACCGGGCTGCATTATTGCAAAATCCTTCTCGTAGACATTGGCAACGACCCAGACACTGGTCAGATCGGTGATCGTGAAGAGTCTGTCGCGCATCGTCAGGTTCTGGCCGATGTTGACATCGCGTGTCGTGATCGTCCCCGCCGCCGGGGCGTGGACCGGGACCTCAGAGCGAACCTCCCGCGACGTCGTTAATTGAGAGATCTCCTCCTGGGTCAGGCCATATAGAAGCATTCGTTCACGGAGAGATGCGTGTTCAGCTTGATGCTCGCGCAGTCGCGCGGTGACCTCTTCCACCTCCTGACGGCTGACGGCGCCGATCTCGGCGAGCTTCTCGAAGCGTCTCGCCTGATCGACGTGGAACTGGCGGTTGGCGTCGACGGTCAGATACTTCATCTGCGCTTCGGCGAGTTCGGCGCTGAAGATGCTCGCGAGTGTCTGGCCTGCGCGGACCTTGTCACCAAGCTGGACGTGGACTTTTGTCACGCGCCCCTCGACGAGCGGCATGATCGGAGTTTCACGATAGGAGTTGGGCTGGACAGTCGCCGTGGTTCTGACTGTCGAGGCGAATGGTTGACGGGTGATCGCCGCCGTCTTCAGCCCGGCACGTTCGACCATCGGTGGATCGAGAGTCAGATCGACCGGGAGTGCGCTGGCCCCGGACGCACCGACCGGGCTTGTCGCAACCTTTGGAACCGGGCGGCCGGCAAGGCTCGATCCATTTTCACGTCGTTGCCATTGCCAGATCGCCACGCCGGCGATGATGATCAGCAGGCCTGCGCCCGCATAGAGCAGACCTGGTCTCAGCCGGGGTCCGTCGTGGTCATTCTTCATCTCTTCCTGATTGTTGATCATACTAAATCCTTTTATCGGACGGCGAGAGGCCCATTGATGGCGCGAGCCAGTTCGATGGCTGCCAGCAGCAGCTCGCGGCGAGCCTCTGTCTGTTCCATCTTCAGTTCGACGAGGCGGCGCTGCTCGGCGAGCAGATCGCCGAGACGGGCGTGGCCAAGTTCGAAGCTGGTGCGAAGGATCTGATAGTTCTTCTCCTGCGATTCGATCAGCTGGTTGTCGAAGGTCTGTAGTACGCTTGCCGCCCCACGGAGCTTCTCTGCGGCGGCGGTGGCCTCACGATGGACGATCGATTCGATGAACTCGCGGCGCAGGCGCGCCGACTGGCGCCACGCCGCCGCTGCCTCGATGTTGCCCTGATTGCGATTGCGGACCGGCAGCATGATATTGACTCCGGCCTTCAGCATTCCGTTCTGCATTCCGATCGGAACAAGGCGGCCATTCATCTCCGCCATCTGATCGAACCCCCAGCGCTGCCAGCCCAGCTCACCGAAGATGCTCAGATCGAAGCGCCCCTCAGCGCGGGCCATCTCGATCATCGATTCGCCGATTGTCTCACTGGTGAGCGCGGCCTGGAGGTCGGGCCGATTCTGCCGCGCCAGCGCGATCAACTCCGGCAGCTCTTTTGAGGTCACCTCCGGGAATGCGACCGGCAATTCGCCGCCCACTTGCAGTGCGTCAAGATCATCTACAATGCCAGTGGGGCCAGTGGGGCCAGTGGGGCCAGTGGGGCCAGTGCCAGTGGGCCATCCGAGCATCCCCTTCAGCTCCTCAATCCGGACGCGAAACTGGCTTGCAATCGCACTGGCCCGCGCTTCGACCCGCCGCAGCTCAATGGTCTGCGTATTCTCTTCGACACGCGCGCTTACACCCTCCTCGACGCGCGCCCGAATCAGTCCCAATATCTCCTGATCGAGCCGGACGATCTGTTTTGTCAATTCGAGCTTCTGTCGCGTCTCGAGCGCCTCGGCGAATTTCATGCGGATCTCTGCGCTGAGCATCCGCTCACGATCGGCGACCTCGTTGCGCATTCGCGCTACTTCAAGGTCTGCCAGCGTGATCCGCCGCGCCCGGCGTCCGACTTCGAGTGGTAAGGTTACGCCGACAGAGAGATTCTGCATCCCGGTGTTGTTGATACTCGCAAGCCCGGCGCTCTCAACCATCGGATTGGCCTTCAAGCCAGCCTGTTTGAGCCTTCCGAGCGCCTCTGCGATCTGCCCGCGGTCGGCGGCGAGGTTCTTGTTATGGTCGAGTCCGAACCTGACCGCTTCCTCGATCGTCAGCTTCGCGGGCGGCCGCTCCTGGGCCATGGCATATGCTGTCAGAAGGCAGATACAGGACAGGCAGATAGTCAGTCTCCGGAATTTCATCGCTCTTTCCTCATCAGGTCTCTTTTCAGTTGACGCTCACGCAGCCAGAGGAAGATCACCGGAGTGACGATCAGCACGTGGAGCAGGGAACTGACCATCCCGCCAAGAACCGGCGTCGCGAGCGGCTTCATCACCTCCGCCCCGGCCCGTGTCGACCACATGATCGGCAGCAGGCTCGCGACGGTCGTCGCGACCGTCATAAATTTGGGCCGCAGCCGGAGCAGCGCCCCCTCCGTTACCGCCTCGATCAGATCCTGGCGGACCATCGACCGACCAGCCACCTCACATTCGTGCCGCCGCTTTTCGACCGCCTCTTCGAGGTAGATGACCATTACGACACCCGTCTGGACCGCCGTTCCAAACAGCGCGATGAAGCCGACCCAGACGGCGACCGAGACGTTGTATCCGAACGCATAGAGCAGGTAAACCCCGCCCGTCAGCGCGAACGGCACTGCCAGCAGGACGTGTGCCGCCTCGAGCGCCGATTTGTAAATGAGGTAGAGCATGATGAAGATGATCACCAGCACCACCGGGACAACGATCTGCAACCGTTCCTTTGCCCGGATCTGATTCTCGTACTGGCCACTCCACTGAAAGAAGTATCCCGGTGGCAACTGAACCTTCTTCGTCACCACTTCCTTGGCCTCGTCGACGAACCCTCCGACATCACGCCCACGCACGTTGAGCAGTACCGTCGCCCGCAGCAGTCCGTTCTCG
>JBEIMN010000323.1:0-4455 GCA_040378705.1 Acidobacteriota bacterium | reverse complement strand
GGGCTCGCCTAACAATGGCAACAATGGCTCCCTCGTCCTGAAGCTGAGTTTTGGGAGGCGTTCGTTCCTGCTGACCGGAGATGTCGAGCGCGAAGGTGAGGCGGCGATGATTGCCAGCCGGGTCTCACTGGCAGCAGATGTGCTGAAGGTCGCCCATCACGGATCGAGAACCTCATCGTCGGCCGAGTTTCTGGATCGAGTTGGAGCGGCGATCGCCATCATCTCGGCCGGGGAGGGCAACTCATATGGCCATCCACATCCGGAGGTCGTCAACCGGCTTCGCACGCGGGGCTGCGATATCCGGGAGATCAGCGAGACCGGAGCGATTACGGTCTCGACCGATGGTTCTGATTTGAAGGTCGAGCAACTTATCGGCGCCGATCGGCAATGAACACCCCGGCTATTTTTTGACGCAGCGCAGGCCGGCGTGCACCAGACCGGTGTCGGGGCTCGCCTTCATTCGCGCCGAGACGCGGTAACTGGCACAGTATGAATCGTGGCACAGAAATGATCCGCCACGCTGAACACGTTTCGGAACCGTTGGCTCATCGGGATCGAAACTCGATTTCGGCCCGGTCGGATTGCGACTTCCCGCCGGTCGGTTCTCGGTCGCATAGTAGTCAGGGCGATACCAGTCCTGGCACCATTCCCAGACATTTCCGGAGATGTCGTAGATTCCGTATCCATTTTGGCTTGAAGGACCTGACCGGCGCGGCGCGCTCGAAGCCGTCACCTTTCGTGTTCTGACTGGGAAAGTTGCCCTGCCAGGTGTTGGCTTTCTTCTCACCCTGCTCGATCGCCTCGTTCCCCCAGGCGAAGATGGCATCGGCCTGACCGCCGCGGGCGGCCCACTCCCACTCCGCTTCGGTTGGCAGCCGCTTGCCGGCCCATTTGGCATATGCGACAGCGTCATCCCACGAGATGTGGACGACGGGATGGTTGTCACGGCCATCGATCGAGCTGCCAGGGCCCTCCGGATGCCTCCAGTTGGCGCCAGGGGTCCACTCCCACCAGTTGGCAGGGTTGTCGAGCGGTACCGGATTTCCGGGCTGTCTGAAGACGAGTGAGCCGGCGACCAGCACCTCGTCGGGTGGTTTTGGCGTTCCGGGTGGAAGCTGCTTTTTCATCTCATCCCAGACAGGCTTCCTCTCCGCCGTCGTCAAATATTTGGTCGCGGTGACAAATTCAAGGAATCGGGCATTGGTCACTTCGGTCTCATCCATCCAGAAACCGTCGATGCTCACCTTGTGGCGTGGCTTCTCGTCTTCACGCGCCAGGGTGTCGTTTTCAACCGCGCCCATCAGGAATTCACCTGCCGGAATCCAGACCATTCCGGCATACTCGCCCTCACCACGGACGATCTTCGGCCCATTTCCACCCGCGGCGGCAAGAATTGCCGCGCGGTTCGATGGCTGATGCTCGCAGCT
Organism: Acidobacteriota bacterium; assembly: GCA_040378705.1. GTDB lineage: Bacteria > Acidobacteriota > Blastocatellia > RBC074 > RBC074 > CAIOZW01. Next base: position 3,028 of record JBEIMN010000323.1, on the reverse strand, counting down.
CTCACTGTGCTGGTGTTCTGCGTGCTGGCTGTGATCGGAGACAACCGGATCTTTCCGGCAGCCTGCCATCGGCAGAATTGCCAACCCGAAAGTCAGCGACAGGATTTGACCAAGTCTCTTTAGTTTCAATTCCGTATCTCCACGGTTTCAGAATAAACAATCACCGTCAGTTTTCAGCTTATCAGATCAGTTGAGATCAGTCGGGCGCAGCGACTGCCGATAAGCACGCTACTGGCAGGGCTTCAGCGTTGGCGGGCCATCATCGATCTCAACCAGATGGCATATCCGATCAGCATAGTAGCCCCTCAGTCGCTGATTGCTCTCCCGGTCCATCTCTCGTGCCCAGACAACCTTTTCCTGATCGATCTCGGCGCCATTATAGACCCACTCCTGATGAACATTGTGCTTCAACCCATACCTGACGAGCAAAAGATGTCGTTTTCCATCGGCCGGCATCTCCCGCTCGATCCGGGATCGTGCATCGGCCCAGGCCCAGGATCTTTGCTGATCGCGGTCGAGACGAAAGCCAAGGTTGATTACCGCCAGGAGGCTGCCAAGCAGCACCGCCCGTGACAGCCAGAGTCCGGTTCTTTTTCCGCCTACCTTCCAGACGCGAACCAGGCGCCAGCTCTCGACCGCCAGCAGAAATATTAGCCCGGCCGCCGGCGCGATGTAGTGTGGCAGCAACCAGGTCTCGCTCAGAACCATGACCAGAAAGCAGCCAAGGAGAATCCAGAGCCGCCTGAGCTGTTTCTCCCTCCACAAAGTAATGGGCCGCAGAAAAGGCCAAAGAAGTGCGAAGATCAGCACCAGCGCCATTGGCATGGTTGCCAGATAGCTTCGAAGCAGAATTCCGACCTTTCTGATCACCCCTTTTTTGATAAAGCCCGAAACTGAACGAACACTTCGCCACGACTCCAGTTCATACTCGAGATAGAAGCGCCGGATCGAATCGTGGCGATAGACAGGTTGGGGCTGAAGCGACTGCCAGATGAATGGGGTTGCGATCGCGTATGTCTGCTGGTGGGTCAGATACGGCATTCGGAACGGATTCCCGGTGACGCGTTTATTGTAAAAGCCCATCATCGATACCACCGGCAGGAGGACGAGAAGTGGCATGATCGCTACTTTTAGAAAGTGGGCCGGGGTGGTGACGATCTCACGACGGAGCAGCGCGTATCCGGCCAACGCCGCGCAGAGCAGCCCAAGGACTGCTCCCTCAAATGGTCTGCAGTTGGCAAGAATCGCGAGTCCGACTCCAAGGATCAGTCCATCGCGCCGCCGCGGTGAACGGCAGATCCGCCCGGTTGCCCCAAGCGTCAATGCTCCACCGAGCAGCGGAAGACCGCCTCCCCAAAAGTTCTGTCCCCATTCAAGAATAATCGGATGAACCGCCGCGAGCAGACCGCCGAGCAGCGCGTGCTGCCGGCGCGACCACGCGAGCAGCATCCAGTAGATGGCCAGACAACCAAGCGCAATGCTTGCCCAGAGTCCAAAGACCGGGCTCCACGCGATCCGGCGTGACGCCGCCAGCAGCAACCCCTGCGCCGGCTGATATTTCGACGCATAAGTTGGATTCTGAATGATGTGGAGGCTCTCGAAATGCTCACCAAAGGGGTGTCGAGGGTTGGCCAGTCGCCCGGCGGCAAAGGTGTCCGCCGCCAGCAGGTAGCTAAACTCATCTGCAATTACCGGCACCGGCCAGCGCACGATCGTCGACAGCCCACTGCTCAGCAGCAGCGAGACGGTGATGATCAATAGCCCAGCTTTCAGTGGCTGTTCCGCAATCCGCCGCCAGCCTCTTTCGATCCGGCGAAACCCTTTCCCCCAGAGATTGGGACGCCACCAGCCGACGATCACGACGAGCAGCAATGGCAACGCCGGGTAGAAGATTGACCAGATTCGATAGCCGGACAAATAACCCTCCAGTTGGCAGTTATGCGGGCAGTTATGCGGGCAATGCTCCTTACACCTCTCTCCACCACTCTCAATTCCGGACTCAATTCCGGCGCAGGGCCAGAATGCTCAGAAAGAAGCTCGAAAGCATCGTCTGACATCCCAGCACAAGGGCGGTCCCCGATGGAACCAGCCGCCGCATCGTTCTTCCCGGATCGAGCGGACCAAAAGAGCTCAACCCCCAGTCACCAACCGTCAGGATCGTTCCACAGAGACCCGCCAGCAGCAGCCCGAGCCCGATTATCAGTCCGGTCTCGAGCGTGATGTAACGAAAGGCACGGTTGAGGTGCCGATTGGCGGGCATCAGCCCCTCGTTGATGGCAAAGACACTGGTGAAGATAGAAAACAGTACTGCCTGGAAGCCGATGATGATCGAGAGACCAGCATAGAAAAGGGTATGAAAATCGAAGACCACCCCGTGCAGCATTCGAGGCTGTGGCAGCAGCCAGATCCCTACCAGAACTCCGGCCATCATCAGCACGAAGCCGGGGTAGAAGAAGAGCCAGCGCGGACTGTACATCAGCAGAAAACGGAGATGCCGCCACCCGTCACGCCAGCTTCGCAGGTGCGGCGGACGGCTCCGGCCATCTTTCGAGAGGGTCGTCGGAACCTCGCTGATGCGCAGTCCCTGGAGCGTCGATCGGACAACCATCTCGCTCGCAAACTCCATCCCCGTCGTCCGCAGGCCAAGCCCGAGAATTGCATCGCGGTTGAATCCGCGCAGCCCGCAATGGAAATCTCCACTTGGACTGCCAAAGAAGAGCCTCCCGATCCAGGTCAGTACCGGATTGCCGAGATACCTGTGAAGCGCTGGCATGGCCCCAGGCCTGATACCTCCCTGGAAGCGGTTGCCCATCACCAGGTCGTCCCCGCCACGAAGTCGCTCGATGAACGGCATCAGATTCGAGAAATCATAGCTGTCATCCGCATCACCCATGATCACGTAACGTCCGCGCGCGGCGGAGATTCCACCGCGGAGGGCGCTGCCATAGCCTTTTTCCGCCACCGGAATGGGCCGCGCTCCATGCTCGATCGCGATCTCCCACGAACTGTCCGTACTCCCATTGTCGGC
>JBEIMN010000322.1:0-4480 GCA_040378705.1 Acidobacteriota bacterium | reverse complement strand
GCTGCTGGCCGGCGCAAGGCCGACCAGCAGGATCATCATCAGGAGAAAAAGAGTCGAAAAGATACGCATTGCTTCCTCAGTTTTCTGAATTTGGACTCTTCTCGCCGCCCTTACCCTGTTTCTCGTCCTTGAGGAGAGCTTTCCGGCTCAGGCGAATCTTGTTTCCTTCGATACCGATGCATTTGACGAGGATCTGCTGACCCTCCTGGAGTTCGTCGCGAACGTCACGGACGCGATAGTCCGCGATCTCTGAGACGTGGAGGAGTCCGTCAAGACCCGGGAGGATCTCGATGAACGCTCCGAAATCGACGATCCGTGAAACGGTACCGAGGTAGGTCTTGTTCAGTTCGGCCTCGGCGGTCAGATCGCGAACCATCTGCATGGCGGCTTCGGCTGCCTCGCCGCTTGCCGTCGCGATCGAGACGCGTCCGTCGTCCGAGATATCGATCTTGGCGCCAGTCTTCTCCTGGATACCACGGATGACCTTGCCGCCCGGTCCGATGACGTCACGAATCTTGTCTGGCGAGATCTGAATGGTGACGATTCTGGGGGCGTACCGACTCATCTCGGTTCGCGGCTCGGTCAGGATCTGATCCATATGGTCAAGGATGTAGAGCCTGCCCTTGCGTGCCTGTTCGAGAGCTTCGGCAAGAATCATCGGATTGAGTCCGGTGACCTTGATATCCATCTGGAGGGCGGTGATTCCGGCACGTGTGCCGGCGACCTTGAAGTCCATATCGCCATAATGGTCCTCTGCGCCGGCGATATCGGTCAGGATGGCGTATTTCTTGTCTTCCATGACCAGACCCATTGCGACACCGGCGACGGAGGCACGGATCGGCACTCCGGCATCCATCAGCGCGAGTGATCCACCGCAGACGGTGGCCATCGATGAGGAGCCATTCGATTCCGTGATGTCGGAGACGATGCGGACAGTGTAGGGCCACTGATCCTCGGCCGGCATGACGGCTTCGAGCGAGCGTGCGGCGAGGGCGCCGTGGCCGATCTCGCGGCGACCCGGGCTGCCGGTTCGGCCGGTCTCGCCAACGGAGAAGGGCGGGAAGTTGTAGTTGAGCATGAAGCGGCGTTTGAATTCGCCGGTCTCGAGGCTGTCGACATACTGAACATCCTGTGAGGTGCCAAGTGTCGCGCTGACCATCGCCTGGGTCTCGCCACGTGTGAAGAGTGCCGAGCCGTGTGTGCGTGGCAGCCAGCCCGCCTCGATCGAGATCGGACGAATCTCGGAGAAGCGGCGTCCGTCGGGACGGTGGCGGTTGTTGAGAATGTCATCGCGGAAAGTGCGCTCTTTCAGCAGATCGAAGAGGCCCGCTGCTTCGGCACGTTTGGCCGGATTATCCTCCGGATAGCTCTCGATGACGCGCTTCTTGAGTGCGTCGATGGCGCTGTAGCTGGCAATCTTCGACTGTGTGGTGACATCGAGCGCGGCACGCAGATCGGCGGCGAACTTCTCTTCGAGCTCGCGAAGCATCGCTTCGTCGTGAACCTTCGGCGTGTACTCGCGCTTCGCGACTCCGAGCGCCTCGAACATCGAGCGCTGGAGCTGGCAGAGCTTGCGGATCTCGCCGTGTGCAAACATCAGCGCCTCGACCATGACGCTCTCACTGACCTCTTTCGCTCCGGCTTCGACCATGCAGATCGCTTCTTCGCTTCCGGCGACGATCAGGTTGAGGAGCGAACCACGGACCTGCTCGTAGGTCGGGTTGACGACATATTTGCCATCGACGAGTCCGACACGAACGCCGGCGATCGGGTTATGAAACGGAATGTCCGAAAGATAGAGTGCGGCTGACGCGCCGGTGATCGACAAGACGTCCGGATCGTTATCGTCGTCGGCTGAGATGACCATCGAGATCACCTGCGTCTCGTATGAATAGCCTTCCGGGAAGAGCGGACGGATCGGACGATCGGTCAGACGGGAAGTCAGGATCTCCTTCTCTGTCGGACGTCCCTCACGCTTGAAGTAGCCGCCCGGGATTCTGCCGGCAGCGTAGCCATATTCACGGTAATCGACCGTGAGCGGGAAGAAGTCGATCCCGGTCTTCGGGACTCGGGCAGAGACGGCAGTGACCAGCACTATGGTCTCTCCCTGCGTGACGAGAACCGCCCCGTCAGCCTGCTTGGCAATGCGGCCCGTCTCGATTGTAAACTCACGGCCGCCCAAATTAATGCCTTGTTTCAGAAACATAAAGATTCTCCTCTCAACGACAACAGACGGTGGACGAACACTATCGCGCCGAGTACCGGACTCTGCGCCTTCGTCCACCCTTTCGATCATGGTATGGAAATGGCGACAGCCACCCAGGAACGCGACTGCCCTGAACCTGGCGGCAGCGGGTCGAAGGTGGCTGTAGATATATAGATCAGGATTCTTAGCAAAATCCTCGCAATGCGGAGGTGGCCTCTCAGGCTGAGAGGTGGCGTTGACTGGTATCACTGCCGATGGACAGGAAAAACGCGTGCCGTCACGTTCGGCTTAACAACCATCGTGAGCGGCGTCCCGCCGGACACCGCTCACTCAACTCGGTTAGACTACTTACGAAGACCCAGACGGGCAATCAGATCGTGATATCGGCTGATGTCGCGACGCTTCAGATAGTCAAGCAGGCTGCGACGCTGGCTGACAAGTTTCAGCAATCCCCTTCGTGAGTGGTTATCCTTGACGTGAGTCCGGAAGTGGGAAGTCAGCTCGTTGATACGCTGCGTCAGAAGGGCAACCTGCACCTCCGGCGAGCCCGTGTCGAGATCGTGCGTTTTATATTCCGCAATAATTGTGATTTTAGCTTCTTTTGCTAGCGACATCCTTGATTCATTCTCCTCAAAATCAGATCGATCCCCTGTGAGATCTGCTCCGACAATATGTATTACGTACCAGACAGGAGAAATTATCAGACAGCGCCGGAAAGTTCAAGCGGCTGAGGGAATAAAGCGCGATCGCAGTTTAAGAGTCAGGATTCCCGGATGCGTGAGCTGGGTGCGCGGACCTCCGGTCCGCATGTCACTGGCACAGAGCCGCTTGATATAAAACGGAGCAGAGAGACTGCTGCTGAGGGCCGCTGAGGGCCGCGGTGAAAGGTGAAGACATGCGGGCCGGCACGAGCTACTTTAACGGCTCAAGCGGTCGCGATGGTGGCCAGTATCTCGCCGGCATTGACGGTCTGACCGACGGAGACCAGAATGGCGGTGACGCGGCCGGCACGAGGGGACTGGATCTCGTTCTGCATCTTCATTGCTTCAACGATGATGACACCCTGGCGTGCCTGCACCTCGCTGCCGGCGTCGATCAGGATATTGACGATCTTGCCGGGCATTGGTGAAGTGATCTGGACGGGGCCGCTCGCCTGCGCTTCCTGATGGCGGCGGCGCTTCTTATCGCGGACCGCAACCTCTATCGGGTCGCCGTTGACGATGAAACGCTCCGTTCCGTCGCCAAATCGTTCGCGGATGCAGCGAAAGACGCGCTGCTCGTGGATGAGGACGAAGTTGCCGGGTTCGGGTTCGTCCAGCTCGACGGCAATACTCTGCCCGGCGGCCGTGAGGGTCGCGGTCCGCTCGCCGTCTTCGCCGGCGATCACCAGCTCGGCATCGATCACCCGCCCGTCAATCTCGATTTCAAGTTTGATCATGTCAGATTCCGGTTATCGTCTGAGCAGTGCTTCGCGTCCGGCGAGCTTCCATCGACTCTGTTGATCGACTGGCGGCCGGGACGTCTCTGTCGGTTGTCGACTCTCGCGTGTGAAGCTGATGGCGGCGGCAATCGCGGCGATCAGTTGCTTTTCGGTGAGTTGAGTCTCCGATTCATTCGTCGGTGGAGCGGTTGGGGCGACAAACCTGCTGATGAATTCGGTGTCGATATTGCCGTTGATGAAATCGTCGTCGCGCAGGACCTGCCTGAAGAAGGGGATGGTCGTCCTGATTCCGCCGACCTCATACTCTTCGAGGGCACGGCGCAGGCGTGTGATCGCCTCGTAACGGGTTGCTCCCCAGACGACCAGCTTGGAGATCATCGGATCATAGTGGATCGGAACCTCCCATCCCTCGTAAACTCCGCTGTCGTCGCGAACTCCCGGGCCAGCCGGAGTTCGAAGCCGCGTGATTCGACCGGGGGAGGGCATAAACTGCCGGTCCGGGTCCTCGGCGTAGATTCGGCATTCGATCGCTGAACCGTGCCAGCGAACATCCTCCTGCGTTATCGAGAGTGGCTCTCCGGCGGCAATCCGGATCTGTTCGCAGACGAGATCGATTCCGGTCACCATCTCCGTCACCGGATGCTCGACCTGAAGTCGCGTGTTCATCTCCAGAAAATAGAAGTTCTTCTCCGCATCGACCAGGAATTCGACGGTTCCGACGCTCTGATAGCCAGCGGCACGCGCGATTTCAACTGCCGCCTGCCCCATTCGCTGGCGCAATTCCGGGTCGTTGAAGCTGGCCGGGCACTCCTCGATCACTTTCTGGTGGCGTC
>JBEIMN010000321.1:0-4502 GCA_040378705.1 Acidobacteriota bacterium | reverse complement strand
GACTCACCCGGGCCGTTGACGACGCAGCCCATGACCGCAACCTTCATCTCCTCGACACCGGCGTAAGAGCCACGCCAGATCGGCATCTGTTCGCGCAGGTAGCGGCCGATGTCATCGGCCATCTCCTGAAAGAGTGTGCTTGTCGTCCGTCCGCAACCAGGGCAGGCGGTCACCTGCGGCACGAAGCTGCGGATTCCCATCGATTGAAGGATCTGCTGGGCGACGATGACCTCTTCCGATCGATCCCCATTCGGAGCCGGGGTGAGTGAGACGCGGATCGTATCGCCGATCCCGTCCTGAAGCAGGATGGCCAGTGCCGCTGCGCTGGCGACGATACCCTTGGCGCCCATTCCCGCTTCGGTCAGACCAAGGTGCAGTGCATACTCTCCGCGCCGGCCAAGCTCGCGGTAGACGTCGATCAGATCCTGGACGTTCGAACACTTCGCACTGAGGATGATCCGGTTTCGTGGCATTCCATAGCCTTCCGCCAACTGCGCAGACTCGATCGCGCTGCGAACGATCGCCTCCTTCATCACATCCTGTCCGTCGCGAGGTGCCGCGAGTTTCGCGTTCTCATCCATTAGTCGGGCAAGCATCGCCTGATCGAGCGAGCCCCAGTTGACCCCGATTCGAACCGGTTTCCCGTTATCATTGGCGATGTCGATCATCTGTTTGAAGTTATCGTCGTGATGCTTTCCGGCTCCGACGTTCCCGGGATTGATTCGGTACTTGGCCAGCGCGCGCGCGCAATCCGGATACGCCGCGAGAAGAATGTGACCGTTGTAATGAAAGTCGCCGATGATCGGGGTCTGGTATCCTGCGTCAAGAACGCGTGCCGCAATCTCCGGAACTGCCGCCGCCGCTTCACGGTTGTTGACGGTGATCCGCACCATCTCTGAACCTGCCCGCGCAAGCTGTATGATCTGTGCCGCCGTGCCGGCGGCGTCCGCCGTATCCGTATTGGTCATCGACTGCACGACGATGGACTGACAGCCACCGATCGTTATCCCGCCAACACTTACCGGAACTGAATTTCTGCGATCTATTTTTGCCATATTCCGCGAATCTTTCTAAAACTGTAAATTTGATGCCACTGTGATCGATTGCTAACCGGCACTCTACTTCACTTTCAGGGTTACCGGATTGGCGGCTTTGCCGTCAACCGTCAACTGTAGCTGTACCGCTCCACGTCCGGCGAGCGAGGACGGAAGGAGCAGATTGATCTGGTCAAGTCCGATGAATTCCGGTTGCTTACCTGCGTAAACGACCTGCGCTGCCGACCCGCCAATCGTCGCGCTCACCCCGTTGAGCCCGGTCAGAAATCTGAGCCCTGTTCCAAAAAGTACGAGTACCGTCTGGTCTGTCGTTCCTTCAAGGTCGAGGTCGGTCGTGACAAAACTCTTTAGGGTGCTGTCATACGAATAGATCGGGAGCGAAGTCTGCGAACCGTCCCGCCCGATCCGGATCGCGAAACCGGCCGGAACGTCACGGCCATTGGCGTTGGCGGTGAAGATGGCAGGTGCGACCGGTTGAACGTCGATCGTTCCTGCGGCGACCATTCCGAGACTGTTTGCCACCAGCACCGATGCCGGCCCGACTGCGGTTCCGGATGGGACAAGATAGTTTACCTGTCCCGGCGCGGCATAAAAGATCGGCGCATATCTGGTCGCCCCGAGGCTGTCACGAACCGAGATGCGCGAACCGGCAAGCGAAGTTGGCAGCGGGATCGACCCTGCTGCCTCCGTCTGCCCCGCAAGATCGGTTCCAAAACCGCTCAGTATCGATTCCGGCGCGGCGGCGGTTCCGCTGTATGAGGCCGCAGAGACGCTGGTCAAACCAGCCGGAATCGTCAGGCGATAGATTCCGCGCCCGTGTGTCGCCGCAAAGAGGCTGCTGGTCGCCGCCTGATACCGAACGGCAAATGTCGCGACACGCGGCATGCCATTCCCCAGCCGGCTCCACGTCGTTCCACCTGTCACCGTCTGGAATACTCCAAGGTCGGTTCCAAGGTAGATCGTGTTTGGATTCGTCGGATTCAGCGTCACCGAGGTGACCGGCACATCTGGGAGGTTGCCGGTAATGTTGGTCCAGGTCTGCCCAAGGTTCGTCGTCACAAAGACGTGGCCCGGAGTCGCTGGCGTGTTCACATCGAAGCCGGAGTAGACGACTATCGCGTGCTGCGGATTGTTCGGATCGACGGTGATCTCCGAAATGAAGCGATTTGGCAATGGCGACCTGGTCACATTGGTGAATGTCGCACCGGCCAGCGCTCCGCCATTGGTCGTTACCTGAACGGTGCCATCACTGGTTCCGACCCAGACGACCTCCCCCGGTGGAGTGGCGCTCTGGTCGAGAAGCGGGTTGGCGGCGATCGCCGTGATCACTCCGGTCCCCTTCGTCAGATCCTTGCCGAAACCATCCGTGTTCTCTCCCAGTCCCGTCCAGGTCACGCCGCGATTGGCGGTGCGATAGATCCGGTTGGTCCCGAAATAGATCACATTTCCATTCGTACCCGTGAAGCCTGTATTCTGTGCCATCGGGGCATAGAAGGCGACGCGGTCATTCGGATTGAAATTTCCCGCCACCGCCGTCGTGCAGCCGAAACATCCGCGGCGGACCCACGTTCCCGCTCCGCCGCTGCCTGTCGATACACGTGGCCCGATCTGTGCCCCGGTGGTGTCACCCGCCTTGATATTGACGTTGTAGTAGGTGTGATAAACGACACGCGGATCCGACTGGTCGACAATCACATACCCGCCATCTCCGTCTGCAACGTGGTCCCATTGCCGGTTACCAATATACATGTTGGTTCCGTTGTCCTGAGTTCCGCCGTAGACACGGTTCGGATTGGTCGGGTGCAGGGCCATCGAGACGAACTGGCTCAGGCTGAGCGTGTTGTTGAGCTGGCTCCAGTTCACGCCATCAGCTTTTGAGTTGTCACAGCGCCAGATGCCGCCATCGTTACCGGTGAAGATGGTCGCCGGTTTCAGCCGGCTGATCGCGATGCGGTGCGTATCCGCGTGAAGTCCGCCCCCAGCCGTTCCAACGCTGATATCCTGCCAGCTCTGCCCGCCGTCACGTGTTCGCCAGAGCGTTCCGCCGCTGAACTGGCTGTTGGCAGAGGTTCCGTAATAGGCCACGTTTCCATCTGTCGGATCGACCGCTATGTCCAGATTGTAGTTTGTCTGCCCCGGGCGCTGCGGGAGAGCCGTCGCTGTCCAGCTATTGCCATTGTCGACGGTTCGATATATCCCGAGCAGGTTGTCGTCATCGCCTCCGAATGCGGCATAGACTGTACTGGAGGTTGATGGTGCAATCGGTGGGCCAACCGTCATTGCAACGCGGCGATAGGGGGAGGTCGAAGGATTACCGGTCGGATTGGCTCCGACATCGGGCAGGCCGTTTCCAAGCCTTACCCAGCTTCCAGGGGCGCCCTTTGACAGGGAACGATAGATTCCGATCGTCCGCATTCCGGCATAGAGTATATTTGGATTGAGCGGGTCGACAATGACATCGTGCGCCGAGTAGGCGCCACTTGTCCCACCCGGATCGAGGTTTGACCAGGTTGCTCCGCCGTCGCCCGACCGCCAGAGCCCGACCTGGCTGATCGGCAGCTGCTGCCCAATCGATGTCGCATGGCCGGTATAGCCGAAGGTCGTCGTCGCATAGATTGTCGATGGAGTAGCCGGGTCGATCGCAATCCGCGTGAAGGCCGAGTTGCTGAATACCGGAACATTTGGGTTGGCCGGCGACCCGGGGCCATTGATCTGTGTCCAGGTGCTGCCGCCATCGGTCGACTTCAGCATCCCGCTCCCGTAATAGCAGAGCGCGCAACGGCTGCCCTCACCAAGGCCGACATAGATCGTCTCTGGCGACTGCGGGTCGATTGCGATCGCTCCAATCGCCTGCGATGACTGATCCTCAGTAATCGGACTCCATTGCGCGCCGTTATCGACCGATTTCCAGACTCCACCCTGCGCCCCGCCAAGGTAGATTGTTCGATTCGCGCTCCCGTCATAGCGCGGATCGACCGCGAGCGCCGAAACCCTTCCCGAGACATTGTTGCGCGGCAGTCCGAATGTCTGACCGTACAGTATCGGCTCCGGTCCAAGCGGGGCCCAGACCGGCTCCGGATCGCCATTTGTCCGAAAAAGCTGAACCGATTCGGACTCCATTCGCGTCAACTGCTCGAGCATCTTCTCTCCCGCGTCGAGCGGAATGCTCTCACCCGGATAGGCACGCTGCTCGTATAGCCACTCTTCGAGACGCGCTCCTCCACCTTCGATCTCCAGCACCTTCTCGGAACCGTCTTCAGACTCTCCATTCACCGCTTCGTGCTTCAACGCCAATCCGAGCGCCACGCCGAGCGATACCAGAATCAACAACTGACCGAATGCCTGTCTCAATTTCGAATTCATACCAGTTATCCTCTTTTGAACAGCCCTGAACAGCCCTGAACAGCCCTGAACAGCCCTGAACGGCTATAAACGGCGGTGAAGGTT
>JBEIMN010000320.1:0-4514 GCA_040378705.1 Acidobacteriota bacterium | reverse complement strand
CCTTCCCAAAGAGGACGATCCGGATCGATTTGAGGATGATCCAGAGGTCGAAGAGAAGGGAGACGTTCTTGATATAGTAGAGATCGTACTGAAGTTTTTGGATCGAGTCTTCGACCGATGCGCCATAACCATAATTGACCTGCGCCCATCCGGTCAGGCCCGGCTCAACGAGATGGCGCTGCGCGTAATGCGGAATCTCCCGTGAAAGCTGTTCGACAAAGAACGGCCGCTCGGCCCGCGGCCCGACGAAGCTCATCTCTCCGCGCAGAACATTAATGAACTGAGGAATCTCGTCGATCCGCGTCTTGCGAATGAAGCGACCAACGCGCGTCACCCGCGGATCGTCGGCCTGCGCCCACTGCGGACGCCCGTCCCCCTCGGCATCGATCGCCATCGACCTCATCTTGATGATCCTGAAGAGCTGACCGTGACGTCCGACCCTTTCCTGAATGTAGAAGACCGGCCCACGCGAATCGAGCTTGATCGCGATCGCCGTCAGCAGCACGATCGGCCAGGTCAGAAGCAGTCCGACCGATGCCATCACCTGATTGAAGAGCCTTCGCAGAGCGTTCCAGAAAGTGGTGCGCTTCCCGCCGCCGGAAAAGATGAGCCAGCTTGGTCGCAGCATCTGGACGCTGATCTTACCGGTCAGCTTTTCGTAGAGTGAAGTTCCCTCCTCGATCACCGCCCGCCCCTCGAGCCTGATCTTCAGCAACTGATCGACCGGCAGATGGCCGCGGCGATCCTCGAGCGCGACGATGACCCGGTCGATCGAATACGACTCAACCAGTTCGTAGAGCTTCTGCACGCTGCCAAGCACCGGCGGAGTAAGCATCCGATTGGTGGGTCGATCCGGCTCCTCCGTTACAAAACCAATCACCTTATAGCCGAGATCAAGCCGCAGCATCGCCTCCATCGCGACATCGCGCGCTAGCTTGTCCGTGCCAACAATCAGCAGCCGTTCGCCCAGCCGCGGATGGCGCATGACCCAGTGAATGCCGAGCCGCCAGCAGATCATCATCGAAAGAGCGAGGATCATCGCCAGCAACGGCACCCCATTGCCGTAACGGTTCGCGCCATACTCACCAGTGAATTCGAGATACCCCAGCAGCATGGTTGGCCGGAGCATAAAGACCAGGCCAAGCACGACGACCACCGTTCCCACCGCCTGAAAAAGATCGGTCAGCAACTCGCGCCGCAGTCGTGGCTTGGAGATATCGTAGAGCGAAAACAAATAAAAGATAAACTGGGAGACGAGCGTGGTCATCGCAATCTTGTACACCCCACGCTGTGCAAAGAGGATATCCGTGTAATTGCCGCCGAACCGCAGCCAAAGTCCCAAAATTACCACGCTGAAAACGATGACCGTCTCTCCGATAAAGAGGAGCGTCGTTTTCAACCAGACACCACGATGAAGGAGGGACTTTAGCATAGTCAGCGATTATAGCCGAAGGGTGGCGCGAGCGTCGAGTCTCGCGACCAATCCCGAATACGACAACCAATTTACTTCCACTTTCCAAAGCGGTAAAGTTGTTTCTCCGTGGTCGTCGACGCTCATTTCAGGAGAGATAAGCACCAGCTTCATCACTCGGTCGAGGTGAGTAGCCTGCTAAGATCTGGCCGGTGGTCTGGCCGGTCAGTTTTCAGACTGGCAATTCCAAAACAAGTCAGGTCACATTCCAACGAGGGTTCATGCGCAGCGCGATCTCCATCAAACAGGTCAACAAGAGCTATGGCGATTTTGCCGCCGTCCGCAATCTTTCACTCGAGGTAGGCGAGGGATCCATCTTCGGACTTCTCGGTCCGAATGGGGCTGGTAAATCGACGACGATCCGAATGATCGTCAATATCACCATGCCGGATACGGGCGAGATCCGCCTCTTCGATCGACCGATGAACGACCAGTTGCAGCAGCACATTGGGTATCTGCCGGAAGATCGTGGTCTCTACAAGCGGATGAAGGTTGGTGATCAGCTCCGCTTTTTTGCTGAACTGAAGGGGATGGAGCCAAAGGAGGCCGCGCGCAAAATCGATTCGTGGCTCGAGCGCGTCGGGATGACGGAATGGAAGGACAAACGGTGGGATGAACTCTCCAAGGGGATGCAGCAGAAGATCCAGTTCGTCTCGACGATCCTCCATTCCCCGGACCTCGTGATTCTTGACGAACCGTTTTCCGGGCTCGATCCGATCAATGTTGGACTGCTCAAGGAGATCGTCTGGGAGCTTCACAAGTCCGGAAAGACCATCATATTTTCGACCCATCTGATGGAGCAGGCAGAGGAGCTCTGCGATGAGATCTGTCTGATCAACCGTGGCGAGAAGATTCTGAGCGGATCAATTCGCGAGGTCAAGCGAGGTTTTGGCTGGCGCTACCTCGCGATCGATGGCGAGGGGGTCGACGAGCCGCTCGCGCAACACCCGGCGGTTCTCTCAATCGAAAAGCGGCGTGACTATCTCGAAATATCCCTCGTTCCGGGAGCGGATCCACAGGCAGTACTTCGTGATCTGATCGACGCCGGGGCGAGATTGACCCGGTTTGAACTGGTCTCGCCGTCGCTCAATGAGATATTTATTCAGAGCATTGGCCAAAGCGGCGGGCAATAATCTTCAATAAAGCCCAGTCTGCGGGATGGAGCCATGAAATCGAGAACTAAGCGAGAGATGGTCCTCGAGATCTATGATCGTGAAGCGATGGGTGAGGTGACGGCGAAGGAGATCGAGGTCATCCAGCGCGGGCTGCTTGATGCGTTTGGTGATGGTGGCGCAATGTCACCGGCGGAGATCTCACGCGTCCTGCTGGATGAGGATCTGCCGGTCCGACTTGACCAGGTCTTTCGGATGGGGCATCCATTCGACTCTTACGAGGAGCTATTTGCCGGACTTGCCTTCGCGAAGACGACGGTGGAAGCGGAAGCGTCGATTCGCGTCATCGACCGCCATCATCGTCGCTTTATCGGGGCCGGTGACCGGACAGGGGTTCGCTTTGCACGCCAGACCGCGCAGCGTGCCCGACAGAATGCGTTGACACTTGGCAACAGCACAACTCGAAGCGAACGCGAAAAACGAATCCAGCTCGAGATTGCGCAATGGTTTTCAATCTGGCTTCAGACGCCGGATCTTTTTCAGACCTGGCTCGAATTGCGCAAGAGACGCCCGGAGTACCGTCAATTGGCGGAAGATCCGTGACCAGTCGATCAGGCAAATCGATTCGCCCAATTCGTTTCACAAAACAGGGACAGGCTGGGCCCGAACCGGCTGGGCCCGAACTGATTGGTCAGGTATCGCTTCAACTGTCGGGTGGGATAAGAATAGGTATCGATCAATGGCAAGTGGAATAATCTATTCCAACGAATATCTGAAGCACGAGACGGGCGAGCATCCGGAGCGGCGTGAGCGCTACCTGGCAATCCTCGATCGGCTGACCTCGGACAAGGAGCTCTGGGAGAGGCAGGTCCGGATTGGACCACGCCGGGCCACCGACGACGAGATTCTGCGCTGTCACCGTGATTCGACAATCCGACTGGTCGAAGAGGCTGGCCGGCAGGCGGCGATTCACGGCCTGGTCGCGCTCGACCCGGACACCATCGTCTGCGCCAGTTCGGAGGCAACCGCCCGACTGGCGGCCGGTGGCGCCTGCCGCGCTGTTGAAGCGGTGGTTGGGGGCGAGGTCGACCAGGCATTTGTCCTCTGCCGTCCGCCCGGGCATCATGCCACATCAAGGCGCTCGATGGGCTTCTGCCTCTACAACAACGTCGCAATCGCCGCCCGCCATGCACAATCCCGCTTTCCAGAGATTGTCGAGAAGGTTCTGATCGTCGATTTCGATGTCCACCACGGAAACGGAACCCAGGATATATTTTATGAGGATCCGTCAGTATTCTATTACAGCATTCATCAGTATCCGTTGTATCCGGGATCGGGTAAACCAGATGAGCGCGGGGCCGGCGCGGGCGAGGGGACGACACTCAACAGTCCGGTCGAGGGGCGAACTGCGCCGGGAAGCTACCTGCGACGGTATCGCGATGACCTTGACCGGATCGCGCAATGCTTCACCCCTGATCTGATCATCGTCTCGGCTGGATTCGATGGCCACGAATCGGATCCACTCGGCGGACTGCTGCTGACCGATGAGTGCTATCGGATCATGACCAGTGAGCTGAAGCAGTTTGCGCAGACATCCTCCGGTGGCCGCATCGTCTCCTGCCTCGAAGGCGGCTATAACCTCGCGACGCTCGGGGATACTGTCCACGCACACCTGACCGCGCTTTAAAGATTCCTGAAGCAGCACGCAGGGCGATCGCATTTTGCGGGTGGAAATCCTGGGTGCGCGGGCCTCCGGCCCGCATGTCTTCACCTTTCACAGCGGCCACTGAGCGGCACTCAGCACCACTCAGTAGAAGCACATGCTCAGCTCTGACAGCAGTCTCTCCGCTCCGTTTTAACACAAAGCGGCTCTGCGCCGGGGACATGCGGCCCGGAGGTCCGCGCACCCAGCGCCAGCATGTCTTCACCTT
>JBEIMN010000319.1:0-4516 GCA_040378705.1 Acidobacteriota bacterium | reverse complement strand
CGAAGTCGGCACGCCCTTCTCCACCCAGTGGCGCTCGTGAATGCCTGTCCGCTCGACGATCCAGTCGTTGTTCGTCTCGACCATCTTCGCAATATCATCGTTGGTGACCACACGCGGCGGCACGTAACGTCCAAGGCCGGTGATCTTTGCTCTGATCTTCTGACTCATCTGTTTAATAACTCCAGGGGAAAAGACGGCAGGCATTCCAAGCGTCAAACCTGCCCGCCAATCTTTACTTGTTCTGTTAAATGTCTATGCTTTCGGACTTCAGCCCTTATCGTTCATTTTCGTTGGCGCGTTGGCGCTATGGCAGATAAGGCTGCGCGTCCGTACTCTCGACAAAGCGGCGCAGTCCGGCCTCAACCGCCGGGCGTGTGAAGAGTTCGATAAAGATCTCGATCTCTTCGCGCAGTTCCGCATAAGGTATCGGCTTCGCGAATCGTTTCGCAGCGCCGATCGTTGGACGGTCGAACTTGCCGATCTGTGCGGCAGTGAAGCGCGCGACCTTCATCGCCTCACCTTCAGCTGTCAACTGGCTGACCAGCCCGATCGCCTGGGCCTTTGTCGCGTTGATGCTTCTCCCGGTCAGCAGAAGATCTCGCACGATCCCATTTCCGAGATCACGCTTCAACCGCGGAATTCCTCCAAACCCAGGAATCAGACCGAGCCGCAGTTCCGGAAAGCAGAAGCGGGCCAGTTTCTCGGCAAAGATCAGATCGCAGGCAAGTGCAAGCTCGAAGCCGCCACCAAATGTTACGCCATTGACCGCGGCAATCGTCACCAGCGGTGAGGCGTCGATCGTATTCATCACCCGGTGAATCCGCTCCAGAAAATTTCGAACCTGCGGCGCGGCATTCGCGAAGCCGATTTCGCGTGCTCCGAGGTAGAGTTCACGCAGATCCGCCCCGGCGCAGAAACCGGCCTTCTGCCGACTGCTGATGATCAGCGCGTGCGCCTCAACACTGAGCCGTTCGTGGGCTTCGATGAAGAGTTCGAGCTCGGATAGTGTCCGCGATCCGATCTCGTTGCAAGGCTCCCGATGGAGTGTCAGCTCGACCACCCCGTTCTGCAACTCCCACGACAGTGTCTCACCATCGTAGCTCTGGTATCTCTCCATAAAACTACTCCTGCCCCTCCGCCACCGCCCGCTCCTCGGCTTCACGCTCCTCCTCGATCGTCTGGCGCATGTTTTGTGACCCAAGCGCGAGCAGAAACATGATGCTGAAAAAGAAGAGAAAGAGCAAAAAAATAAGCCCAAGTATGACCATCTGCAACTCCCCCTGTCACTCTTCCTGCCACTCTTCCTTCTGGATACTGTCACCCGTCAGGATTTTTTGGCCAGATAGATCTGATCGATCTCCGCCGCGAATTCGGCCGCGACCGCGTCGCGCCTGATCTTACCATTGGCCGTCAGCAGGCCACTCTCGATCGTCAATGGCTCGACACGATGGTGAAAACCGAGGACCCTTTTGTAATGCGGCAGCGTCCGGTTGACGCTGTCGATCGCCGCCTGGATCGCCTCTGCCGTCACCTCACCGGTGACGATCGCCGTCAGAAAGCTGCGATCATTGCCGATGATGACGCACTGCTGCGCGGCGTGCATCTGCGCGAGGATCTTCTCCTCGATCGGTTCCGGCGCGACATTGTGGCCGGAATTGAGGATCAGCAGATTCTTGATCCGGCCGACAATCGACCAGTTGCCCTCAGCGTCCAGCTCTCCCTGATCGCCGGTTCTGAACCATTCGCCGCGCATCGCGGCCGCGGTCGTCTCCGGCCTGTTCCAGTAACCGGCAAAGATGTGCGGCCCACGAACGAGGATCTCACCACCCTCCTCAGTCTTCATCTCGATGCCGGGAATCGCCGGACCGACTCGCCCCGGAGTGAACCTTCGCGGATCGTCCATTGTGCAGATCGCCGTCGTCTCTGTCAGCCCATAGACCTGGAGAACTCTGATGCCGATCATCAGGAAAAATAGCTGGGTCTCCTTCGCCAGCGGCGCCGAGCCGCAGATCAATGCCTCTATCCCCGGGCCAACCCGGCGCCGGATCGAATCAAAGATCAGCCGCTTCGCGATCGCCAGCCACAGTCTGTCGGGCACGGTCGACTGCCCCTCACGCCCACGCTCCCAGGCGGCTCTGCCGCGGGCATAGATCGCGCGGATGAGTGCCGGCTTTGCCGCAATCGAACTCTCAACCCCGGTTCTGATCCGTTCGAGCAGCGTCGGGACGTTCAGGAAATAGTTTGGTTCCGCCGCCTTCAACTCATCCGCCAGTCGATTGAGATCCATCGACAACGAGAGCAGGCTCTTTCGCGAAAGCGCCGTCAACATCAGAATCCAGGATCCCGCGAAGCAGAATGGCAGGTAATGAAAAATCTGGTCCGTGGCGCTCTCCGAGCGACTCGTCTTAGACCGGCTCTCCATTAACTGATCAAGCCGCGCGCCGGTGCAGGGAACCATATGGTCAAGGTTGCCGACCGTCAGCATGACCCCCTTTGGCTCACCCGAAGTCCCGGAGGTGTAGATGATCGTCGCCACTGAATCTTCCGCCCGCTGATCGATAGTGTCAGCAGTGTCCAATTGCTCCAGTGGCGCAAGCGACGCCGCGGCACTGAAGATCTGATCGAAAAGGTAGAGTGCTGGTCGATCATCCGGCCAGCTTCCCGCCAGCCCATCCCGCAACTGCTCATTTGCACAGCAGACCGCCGAGGCTCCGCAGTCGCGCAACATAAACGCCAGCTCCCCGGGCGCCTGGCGGGAATAGAGCGGCACGACGACCAAACCCTCTGCCATCATCGCCAGATCGAGCGCTACCCACCGGATGCCGTTCGGCGCGAGCAGCCCGCAGCGGTCACCGGGCTTCAATCCCACTCCGCGCAGAAAACGGCGAGCCACCCCGATCTGTCGACGCAGCTCCGCACCACTCACCGCCAGTGGAGCATCAGCCTGCATCTCCCGAAGCACCAGCCGTTCTGGTTCCTCCGCCAACTGATGAAAGATCTTTTCAAGAAAGTTCATGTTTTATTGACCCGCCGTCGACCATGCCACCATCACCATACTTCTCGAGCAGATTTTGCAGTTCCTCACTCAGCGGTGGCAGGTACTCCCGCCAGTGGTGCACTCCCTGCCGAATCGGAAATTCAGGATAACGTCGCTGCACGTGCTCTTCAAAGTAGATGCCCATCCGCGCCATTGTCTTCAGGTTCCGCGCAACCGTTCGCCCAATACCCTCCCGGATTCGATCCTGTTCGAGGCGGAGCTTTTCAAGGATCACCGACAACCGCTCCTCGAGGTCAGGATCATCGACCGTCAGCAGCAGATCCTGGTGCCCACGCTCAGTCATCAGGTTGTGGATCCGCTCGTCCATCGTCACTCCGGCCGAGGCGACCATGCCCGGCATGCAGGTGACGATTCCATGAAAACGGGATGAGACCATCATCTGGCAGGCACGCAGGATGCTCACCAGCTGATACATATCGAAATTGGCCGAAGAGAAGACGGGCAATGGCCCCATCTCGGCGCAGACACGGTCACAGGCACGCTGGTCAAGCATCTCCATCGCGACCAGGATCACGAATACCCCGTGCTCCTTTCGGAAACGATCGACCGCGCGCGAAATAGATTTAATGTAGAAATCGTAAGCCCGATCGACCTCCGGGCCTGAGTTGTGAAAATAGACCGAGCGGTAATGGCTGTCGTCAAACGCGCCTGTCACCGCTCTCGCGGCATATTTTGTGACCGAGGCCTTGACCGGCCACCAGAAGGGGTTGATCGGGCAGACGGCGAGAACAGGCATTTTGCCGTCCCAGCCCACCCGGCGCAGCTCCGCTTCGCCATACTCCGCCGGGTGCGGTTCGAAGGTCCAGGCCGTGTCGGTCCCAAGCTCTGTTGAGACTCCCAGCCGCCCCAGCACCTCCTGCGATTCCGGATTGCGCGTGATCACCAGCGAATTCGAGCAGTAGCGCGAAACCATCGACTCCACCAGCGGATCCATCTGGCCCGCCTCTGCCCCATACCCGACCGAGAGCCGGTTCATTGCCGCCGCGATCCCCAACGAACCGATTATCATTGTCGTCAGGGCGTTCGCGAACTTGCTCTTGAACATCGAACCCTCGCAGGCGACCACTCCATCAAAACGCGGAATCTCCCGCCAGAGCATCGGCGGAAAGATGTCCGGCAACCGAACCTGGGATACTCCGTCAAAATAGCCTCGCGTCAGCTCGAAATTCTGACTCAGAACGCTAAGTTCACACTGCTCCGGTCCGAGAACGTGCCGAACCTGCCGCAGCATCTCCTCGACACGAACGTCCGCCCCCGTGTTCCGCGTCCCGTTGTAACCGGTGAAGAGCAGCTTCAGCTTCTCACCCGGCTGCCAGCGCTCTCCACCACCAAGCATCCACCTGACCTTTGCCGCCTCGATCAAACCGCTCACCCAGGCCTCAAGCAGTATGTCCATATTCATTGTCCACCTCCCGTCGGCCAGTCGCGATACGGATAACTGAACCGATGCTCACGGCT
>JBEIMN010000318.1:0-4532 GCA_040378705.1 Acidobacteriota bacterium | reverse complement strand
GAGTCTAAACACGCCAATATCGGGATCAGCCTGCCCGGGACGGGCGAGGACCCACGGGCACCGGTCTTTGTCGATGGCAAATTACGGACGACTCTCCGTGGACCAAACATCGTGCCCGAATTCATCGAGATCCTCAACCAGTATGTCGCGTCGACCTATGAGTGTTCAAAGTGAGCCGGGTGAGCCGGGTGAGCCGGGTGAGCCGGGTGAGCCGGGTGAGCCGGGTGACCCGGGTGATCGGGTCAGGTCAGGTAATCGTCCGGTCACCTGAAGCCTGGCCCCTCACACTACGGTTGACCTCGGCCCAGTCTGGCGGAGCGAAGAGATTGCGCAACCGCTCACCCCAGGAACGGCTCGCCAGCAGATCCTGACTTAGCTCCTTCCAGAGATGAAAGGCGATAAAGATGGGGTTTCGGGAGGTGACTGGATGTGTAACACCATAACGGACCGCTTCCCTCTCCGGCGTAAAGGTGCCGAGAAGCCTGTCCCAGATGATCAGCGTGCCGCCATAATTGCGGTCGATATATTTGGCATTCGAGCCGTGATGAACGCGATGGTGTGACGGCGAATTGAGTATCCACTCGAGGCCGAGCGGAAGCCGGCGGATCAGTTCAGTATGGATGAAGAACTGGTAAAAGAGATTGAACGCGTAGACGGTCAGAATAGCCTTCGCCGAAAAGCCGAGCCACGCCAGCCCGATGAAGAATAACCAGTCGACCAGGGGTTCAAGTGGCGGCTGACGCAGCGCCACCGAAAAGTTCATGCGCTCCGAGGAGTGATGCGCTTCATGAATTGCCCAGAGGACGCGAACTCTGTGACTGGCGCGATGGAAAAGATAGTAGCCAAGATCGACCCCTAGAAACAGCAGCAGCCCGCTCAACCAGCCATCCGTAACTGCCCGCGGTCCACGCTCGCGGATCCACTCGAGGCCGGTAACGATAAAGAGCGACTTCCCGGCAACTCCAAGCGCAAACTGCATCAGCACCAGTGAACAGTTGGCCAGTGAATCAGCGGACTCATATTTCGAGACCCTCCGCCACCGCCACCACGCCATCTCGAGGCCAATCACCATCGCGAAGATCGTAAAAGCCACCGCACTGATCAGCCAGTCCTGTCGGTCCATTTTACGCCCTTTCAACCTCGACGAGTGCGTCATAGAAAGTAGCCGCCGCGCCAAGATCGGTCAGCCCCTGCGAGGTGACATCGTTGGCATTGGCCCCATCCGCCGTCAGCTTCTTCCACCAGATCGAGAGGGCGACGACGACGCCCGGACGCGCCTTCTCCGTCACACGTGCACGAACCGTCAGCGCCCCGCGATCATTGAAGACACGGACCATGCTCCCGTCGACGATGCCACGCACCGCGGCGTCGACCGGATGAATCTCAAGGTGTGGCTCCTTCTCCGCCTTCAGAAAGGTCGGCAGGTTGGCAAAGGTCGAGTTGAGGAAATTATGCGCCGGGGGCGAAATGACCGCGAGCGGATACCGCTCCGCCACCTCCGGTGAACTCTGGACCGATTCGCGCGGTGGAACATAGGTTGGGAGCGGATCGACCCCCTGATTCGCCAGCGTCTCACTGAAGAATTCGCACCTGCCCGACGGCGTCAGAAAGCCCCCCTCCGCGAACGGCGCAAACCGCTCCGGCAGGTTGAGCCGCATCCAGCCCCGACGCTTCAGCTCGTCGTAATCGATCCCGCGCATATTTGGGTGTGGCGAGTCGATCGCCTGCCGGATCAGCTCCTCATCCGTATCGTTGAAGCAGGAATCGGTGAAGCCCATCGCCCGTGACAAGCGGCGGAAGACCTCGCTGTTCGGCAGCGCCTCGCCCAACGGCTCGATCGCTGGCTGGTTGAGCACGACATAGAGATGACCATAAGCACGATGGACGTCGAACTGCTCGAGCTGTGTCGTCGCCGGCAGCAGGATATCGGCATAGTCCGCCGTATCGGTCTGGAAGATCTCGTGGACTACCGTGAAGAGATCCTCCCGCGCAAAGCCCTCAACCACCTTGCGTGAATCAGGCGCGACGGCAACCGGGTTTGAATTGTAGACATAGAGTGCACGGATCGGCGGGTCGAGTCGCGTCAGGACATCCTCGACCGGATGCCCCTCCGCCTGACGATTGAAGCGAACCGTCCGCTGCCAGCCGAGCAGCGCGTCTCCGATCGCCGACATATTGATCAGCCGCGGACTATTCCGGATCAGATCCGGACGGTGGAGCGCGGCAGTATTCATCCCAAAGGCGCCCGAAGTCGAGAGCAGTATTCCACCAGCCGCCTCGCGCCAGGCTCCGGTCAGTGCCGGCAGGCAACTGACTGTCCGCACTGCAAGCCCTCCGCCGGCGTGGCGCTGCATCCCGTAGTTGAGCCTGATCACCGCCGGCGTCGTCGTCGCATATTCGCGCGCCAGCCGGATGATCACCTCCGCCGGCAATCCGGTGATCTCCGCCACCCGCACCGGATCGTATTCGCGCACACGCTCACACAACTGCTCGTAGCCGAGCGTGTAACGATCGACATAGTCACGATCGACCAGATTTTCGGCAATGATAATGTGCATCATCGCCAGTGCCAGCGCACCATCCGTCCCCGGAAGGATCGCCAGATGCTCGTCACACTTCTCAGCGGTCAGGCTGCGGTAGGGATCGATCGCGATCACGCGCGCCCCGCGCCGCTGCGCCTCGACGATCTTTGGCCAGAGATGAACATTCGAAGTGATCGGGTTCGATCCCCAGATAACGATCAGCTTCGCTTCATCGAAGCGCTCGGGATCAGTGCCAATGCTCGCCCCAATCGTTGCCTTATAGCCGGCGGCCCCGGCACTCGCGCAGATCGTCCGGTCAAGCAACGCCGCGCCAAGTCGGTGGAAAAAGCGGCGATCCATCGACTCGCCCTGCACCAGCCCCATCGTTCCGGCGTAGCTGTAAGGCTGGATCGCCTGCGGATCCTCGGCGGCAATCTCGCCAAATCGCGCCGCAATCGTCGCGATCGCCTCCTCCCAGGTGATGCGTGCGAAACGCCCCTCACCCTTCCGCCCGATCCGCTTCATCGGATGCAGAATCCGCTGCGGACTGTAGGTCCTCTCAAGATAACGGTTGACCTTCGTACAGAGAAAGCCATTCGTTGTCGGGTGATCCACCGCTCCGGCGACACGCGTTGCCCGGCCCCCCTCGACGGTCACCACCAGCGCACAGGTGTCCGGACAATCGTGCGGACAGGCCCCGCGAACTATTTTGACATTGCTGTTGCTCATGAGGATTGACCCGGCTTGATCCGATACAGCATCTCGCCGGCCTTCGGCACCAGCAGTACCCCTTCCGCCTCGCGATTCTTCCACTCATCGATCCTGATCGAATCCGGATCGAGATAGCCAAGGTTGATCTTCTCGCAGCGCTCACGTGGAATGCGCGTCGCCAGCGTCACGTTGATCCGTGGATACTCAGTACCTGTCGCCTCATCGTAACTGCCGATTCCCTTCAGGTGCGTGCTGTGCGCAATCACGCCGAGCGGGAAGTCCTTGAACTTGTCCCACTGCTTGATAAAGTAGTCACGCGTATGGTACCCAACCTGATCGATGATGTGACCGTGTGTATAGCTGATCTCCTCGATGTGTGGCGCGTAGATAATGACCTCGCCCCCATCCTCGATCGCCGGCTCAAGCTTGTACATCCCCTTTGCCCCGGTCCAGATGTCATCGTAGAGTTTTGGCATGACCGAAAGAACACGCTTGAAGGGGCGGTCGACCCAGTTGATATGAAGCTGCGAGGAGAGATCACTCGCCGCCTCCCAGGCCTCCTCCGGACGACCAATGTATAGCCCGGCGAGCGAATCGCCCTTGACGACCATGCTGAAGCAGAGCTTTGGCCGGTCGATCATGGCCGCCGCACGGTCGATCACACGGCGCACCGGAGTATGCTTCTGCCCGATCAGCGCGTAGCTGGTGATCAGCGCTCCGAGCCAGTGCGAGAAGTTGATCACCTCCGCTCCGCTGATGCCCGGGAAGAAGTACTTGTTGCCACCCGAAAATCCGACCACCTCGTGCGGAAAGGTCGGCCCGCAAATAATGATCTGATCGTAATCGAAGATCAGCTTGTTGAGCTTGACGCTGACCGTCTGCCGCAACAGCCCGTCGGAGATCCGAACGATCTCCTCCTCCGAAATCTGACCGAGTTCGATAAAGGTCGCCGGGTCATTCCAGTAATGGTTGTAGACCTTCGTCCGCGGATACTTCACCGCACGCTCCGCACCCGAAACGCCGACCAGTTGATCGATCGCCTCATCGCTCATCGGCTGATGCGTGCCAAGCGCGACCAGATAATCGAGCGCCGCAACACTCTTTCCCAGAACCTCGTCGAAGAGACGGAACATCATCGGGATCGGCGCCGTCCGGGTCCCGTCGGGAATGATGACGATGACCCGCTTCCCCTCCAGTGAATGGGACGCGAGCGCCTCCCGCATCAGCGAACGAACTTCATCTTCCGTCAGAAATCGGTCGGTATCCCCCTGACCGACTACACTATTGGACATCGTTGGT
>JBEIMN010000317.1:0-4538 GCA_040378705.1 Acidobacteriota bacterium | reverse complement strand
TCTTTTATCCTGTCAGCGAATCTTAGAGCCCCTTCTCGACCAGGAACTTGATGAGGTCCCTGACGCGGGTCGAGTAGCCCCATTCATTGTCGTACCAGGCGAGAATCTTGACGAGGTTATCGCCGATGACCTTGGTATATTCAGCGTCGACAATCGACGAATGCGGGTTGCCCTTGAAGTCGGAGGAGACGAGCGGCGCGTCCTCGACGGCGAGAATGCCCTTCAGCTCACCGTCCGCGGCAGCCCTCAGTGCAGCGTTGATCTCATCCCTGGTCGCCGACTTCTCGAGTTCGATGACGACATCGACGAGCGAGACGTTCGGGGTTGGAACACGAACGGAGATGCCATCGAATTTGCCCTTCAGTTCGGGCAGGACGAGTGAGACGGCCTTCGCCGCTCCGGTCGAGGTTGGGATCATCGAGAGTGCGCCGGCGCGGGCGCGGCGAAGATCCTTGTGCGGGAAATCGAGGATGACCTGATCGTTCGTGTAGGAGTGGATCGTCGTCATCTGCGCCTTCTTGATGCCGAAGTTCTCGTGAACGACCTTGGCGACCGGCGCGAGGCAGTTGGTCGTGCAGGAGGCGTTCGAGATGACGTGATGATTGGCGGCGTCATAGGAGTTATGGTTGACGCCAAGGACGATGGTCAGGTCCTCGTTCTTCGCCGGGGCGGAGATGATCACCTTCTTGACGTTGCCGCGCAGGTGGAGGGCTGCCTGATCCCGGTCGGTGAAGCGACCGGTCGACTCGACGACGATCTCGGCTCCAACCTCTTCCCACGGGATGAGTGACGGATCCTTCTGCGAGAAGACGCGGATCTCCTTGCCGGCGACGATGATCGAATTTTCGGTGTGGCCGACCTCGATGTCGAGGTTGCCAAGGATCGAATCGTACTTGAGCAGATGAGCGAGAGTCTTTGTGTCGGTCAGATCGTTGACCGCGACGAATTCGATTCCGGGATCGCCAAGTGAGGTTCGCACGATATTGCGACCGATGCGCCCGAAACCATTGATACCAACTTTGATGGCCATAAACTTCTCCTGTCGAGGTTAGAGTTGAATGTTTGATACCGCATATTAAACGGACAAATACAGCCGCCTGACTGCTTAATACCTCAAGAGAGGAAAAGTAGCGTAGCTTGCGGCAAGGTGTCAACCATGGCCCGGCATAGCCCGGTCAATTCTTGACAATGGTCAGGCGTGGTCGCTATAGTCGGGAGTATGGTATATCCCGAGGAACAGTCTATCCCCAAAACCAGATTGTCGCGCAGTGAGTCGCGACCACGAATCCGCAGCACGACCATTCTTTCCGTGCGTCGTCCCAATCAGGTGGTCATCGCCGGCGATGGCCAGGTGACGATGGGCGACACGATTATGAAGTCGGGGGCGCGCAAGGTTCGGCGGCTATACAACGACCAGGTGCTGGCCGGATTTGCCGGTACGAGTGCCGATGCCTTCGCCCTCTTCCAGCGCTTCGAGTCGAAGCTGGAGCAGTATCATGGCCAGCTCAATCGGGCGGCGGTGGAGCTGGCGAAGGAGTGGCGAACGGACAAGATGATGCGTAATCTTGAAGCGTTGCTGCTGGTAGCCGATGTCCATAACACCTTGATCATCTCCGGCACGGGGGACGTGATCGAGCCGGACGACGGAATCGTCGCGATCGGTTCGGGTGGGCCGTATGCGCTGGCGGCGGCTCGCGCGCTGGCACGGATGACCGAGTTCGATGCGCGCCGGATCGCCGAGGAATCGATGAAGATTGCCGGTGAGATCTGCATATACAGCAATTCCAATATCTTGATTGAAGAACTGACATGGTGATCTATCTCTCAGGTGAAATCGAGGAGCCGCTGAAACTGGACGAGCTGACGCCGCGGCAGATCGTCGCCGAGCTCGACAAGCACGTCGTCGGCCAGGCGGCGGCGAAACGTGCAGTGGCGGTCGCGCTCCGAAACCGGATCCGGCGGCAGAAGCTGGCGCCGGACATGGCCATGGACGTCCTGCCGAAGAATATAATCATGATCGGCTCGACCGGGGTCGGCAAGACGGAGATCGCGCGCCGGCTGGCGCGCCTCTCCTCGTCACCGTTTCTGAAGGTCGAGGCCTCGAAGTTCACCGAGGTCGGCTATGTCGGCCGCGATGTCGAATCGATGATCCGCGATCTGGTCGAGATCGCGATCGACCTTGTCCGGGCGGAAAAGGTGGCCGAAATCGCTGAGAAGGCCGAGCAGAACGTCGAAGAGCGAATCCTTGATCTGCTCCTGCCGCCCAATCGCGGCGGCACAGTTAATCAGAATGGCCAGAATGGTCAAAATGGCCAGTCGACACCGGCGGAAAATACGGATGGAATGATCGATGTGATCGAGCAGACCGACGCCGCCGCGCTCGATTCCTACAACCGAACCCGCGAGAAGCTCCGCCAGCAATTGCGTGAAGGGCGGCTCGACGCGCGGCTGGTCGAGGTCGAGGTCCGCGAGAAGAACTTCCCGTCCTTCGAGATCTACAGCAATCAGGGGATCGAGGAGATGGACATCAACCTGAAGGATATGATGCCCGGACTCTTCGGGGGGCGCAGCAAGCACCGGAAGATGCGTGTCGACGAGGCGACAGAGTACCTGCTTCAGGAAGAGGAGCAGAAGCTGGTCGATATGGATCAGGTGGCAAGGATTGCCGTCGACCGGGTCGAGAACTCTGGGATCATCTTTCTCGACGAGATCGACAAGATCGCCGGCCGCGAGGGCGGGCATGGCCCGGAGGTCTCACGCGAAGGGGTTCAGCGCGACATCCTGCCGATCGTCGAGGGGACGACCGTCAATACGAAATATGGGATGGTCAGAACAGACTACATCCTGTTCATCGCTGCCGGCGCTTTTCACGTCTCGAAGCCATCCGACCTCATCCCGGAGCTGCAGGGGCGATTCCCGATCCGGGTCGAGCTGCAACCACTGACGGTCAACGATTTCAAGCGAATCCTGACCGAGCCAAAGAACGCGCTGATCAAGCAGTATGTGGCAATGATGGAGACGGAGGGGATCACGCTCGAGTTTACGGACGAGGCGATCGACGAGCTGGCCGGTTTTGCCTTCCGTGTAAATGAGATAACGGAAGATATCGGGGCACGACGACTCCAGACAATCCTCGAAAGGGTTCTCGACGAGATCTCCTTCGAGGGGCCGGACCTGATCGAGAAACGCCAGGTGATCGATGCCGCATATGTCGGAAAGATGCTCTCGGAGATCGTAAAGAATGAAGATCTCAGTCGCTACATTCTTTAACCGGTTCCGCCTTTTGCCGTTGTTCGCGCTGCTGACCCTGCTTACGGCCTGTGGCAAGATTGGCGAGCCGTTGCCGCCGATTCCGCGCACACCGCTGATCGTCGATGAATTGAAGGTTGTTCAGGAAGGCTCCCGAATGGTGCTTCGGTTCCCGCTCGTCCGGTCGAGACAGACGAGGGAGATCGACCGGATAGACGTCTATCGACTGGTCGAGTCGGGGACGGATCCGGCCGGACTGCCGGTCGAGGTCTTCGCGAGCCGGGCGTCGGTCATTGCCTCGATTCCGGCCGACCAGATTCCACTCAACCGCTCCGCCGCGACCTTTGTCGACCCCCTCGAACCCCTTCCCGGTAGCATCGTCCGTGGCGTTCGCTATCGATACGCGATCCGGATCGTCAACCGTAATGGAGCGGCAGCCGACCTCTCGAACTATGCGATGATCCTGCCGCTGACCGATGTCGCCGCGCCACCGGCCGGCGTCGCGGCCGCGCAGACTGAACGGGAGATCGTCATCACCTGGCAGCCCCCACCGCGCAACGCGAACGGGACGACACCGGTCAACCTTGCCGGCTACAACATCTACCGCAAAACCGTCGGCAGTGAAGTGCCACCGACCCGGCTCAACCGGGCGCCGATTACCGAGCCGCGCTTCAGCGACCAGCTGTTCCAGTTCGGCCTGAGCTACGAGTATCAGGTTCGGGCAATCTCACAACCTCCTAATCAGGCTAATCAGGCTAATCAGGCCAATCAGGCCAATCAGGCCAATCAGCCCAGCTCTGGCAATACTGGTATTGTCGAGAGCGACGAGAGCCCGACGCTTCTCCACCAGGCGAAGGACAGCTTTGCGCCAGCCGCGCCAGGATCGTTGACGATCGCCTCTGTCAACCGGATTGTCAGCCTCTTCTGGCCGCTCAATACCGAAGCGGATATCGCCGGCTACCACATCTATCGTGCCGATGAAGAGAACGCACCACTCGCCGGCTGGCGTCGCCTCGACCCTCAGCTCCACCAGACAGGCTCGTGGCGTGATGACCGCGTCACCGCCGGCAAAACATACTTCTACCGGATTACCGCGGTCGACCGTTTTGGCAACGAGAGCCTGCCATCAGCCATCGTCAGCGAAACGGTTCTCCCATAATCATCGGAATATCGCGTCATATCACATTCGGGAGTACCCGGAGCATCGGCACGGACTTTTTGCGAGACCCTTCCGGAGTATAATGTCTCCAGGCCGGCAGGCGGATGAAACGCCATCCGCCTGCCACGCT
>JBEIMN010000316.1:0-4541 GCA_040378705.1 Acidobacteriota bacterium | reverse complement strand
GGATTACTCTTTCCAATAAAACTGTTAGCTAATGAAACTATTGGCGGGTGGGGCCAGGTTAAACCCGGTCTCCCTCCTCAAGATCTCTGGCCGATCGCTGGCCGCTCGATCTATTTCAACGCCTCGAAAACATCGAGCGCGTGCTGAATCCTGCCAAAGGGCGCCGAAACCTGAACACCCTGAACCAGCGGGCGAACATCTTCAAGCATCTCCCGCGCAATCCTGACCCCCTCGTCGAGTGCCGCCGCACCATCCGGCGCGCGGCGCATCCGTTCAAGAATCGAATCGGGCACGGAGACACCCGGAACTTCGTTGTTCAGAAACTCTGCGTTACGGTAGCTGGTCAATGGCCAGATCCCCGGAATGATCGGAATCCGGCAGTGTTCAATCCGCTTCAGAAAATATTTAAGCTGCGCAACGTCGAAGACCGGCTGTGTAATCGCGTACTCGGCTCCGGCCTCGACCTTCCACTCGAAGCGACGCAGCTCATGCTCAAGGTCGATCGCTCCTGGATTGACACCAACCCCGATGACGAACGAGGTCGGCTTGCCAATCGGATTGCCACCGGAATCGATTCCGTGGTTGAGCCGGTTTACCAGGTTGGTAAGACCGATCGCGTCGATGTCGAAGACCGCCGTCGCATCCGGATACGGTCCCATTTTTGGCGGATCACCCGTGACGAGCAGGAAGTTGTGCAGCCCCATCGCTGCCGCCCCAAGCAGATCAGAGTACATCCCGAGCAGGTTACGATCACGACAGGCATAATGAGTGACCGCCTCGATCCCGACCTGCTGCTCGATGATCAGCGAGACGGCCAGCGCCCCCATCCGCGACTGTGCGCGCGGACCATCCGGGACATTGACCGCATCTACGCCGGCCTCCTTCAGCATCCGTACCCCTTCGAGCATCTTCAGTGGATCACAACCACGCGGTGGAACGATCTCGACGCTCGTCACGAACTCGCCACGCGCAACCTTCGCGCCAAACCGCGAGCGCTCGACGAGCGGAACCGGCTCAACCCCCGCTGACTGCTCCTCAACCGTAATCGCAGAGACTGCCCGCCGCCCCGGGCTAAGGGCACGCACCGCGTCGGCCATCAGCTTGATATGCTCAGGCGTCGTTCCGCAACACCCGCCAATAAATTTGACCCCGGCATTGATCAGCCATTTCGCGTAACGTGCCATGTAGTCTGGCGAGGCAAGATAGATCTGCCGTCCACCGACATCGCGCGGCAAGCCGGCATTTGGCTGCGCGGAGAGGCGCCGCCCGGTATGTGACTGCATCTTCTCGATCGCCTCAAGAATGATCTGCGGTCCGACCGAACAGTTGAGGCCGATCACATCCGCCCCGGTACTGTTTAACCATTTGTCGAGCTGTGGGGTGAAGACCTCAGGCGATGTCCCATATGCCGTCTCCCCCTGGTCGTTGATCGTCATCTGGGCAAAGATTACGAGATCGCTGACTTCACGGACGGCAAGGATCGCCTGATGCATCTCCGCCAGATCGTGAAATGTTTCGAGGACGAAACAATCTATCCCACCCTCGACCAGAATCTCCGCCTGCTCGCGATAGAGGCCTCGCGCCTCCACCATCGAGGTCGGCCCGTAAGGTTCGAGCCGCACTCCAAGCGGGGAGATCGCGCCGGCAACATAGACTTCGTGCCGCGCTTCGGCGGCGGCCTTGCGGGCGATTCGCGTCGCGGCGATGTTAATGTCGCGCAGCTTCTCGTCGAGCCCCTGCTGTGCCAGTTTAAGACGTGATGCGCCGTAGGTGTTCGTCTCGATGATCTCCGCTCCGGCTTTGATGTAGGCACGGTGGATATCCGTGATCAGGTCGGGACTGGTCAGATTGAGTTCGTCGTAGCTCGCATTGATGAAGATACCCTTGTTGTAGATCATGGTCCCCATCGCACCGTCAAAGATGCGAACCCGATCTTCCTGGATAAATTCTCGAAATGTTCTCATATTTCTCTCCGCCTTTTGGGCTTCCGCCTTGTAAGCTTTTTCCTTTAGGCCATTATGATTCGCCGGACGAATTCAGATTGTGTTGAGTCCCTGAAAACAAAAACCCCGCGGGAGATTTCACGCGAGGTCAGGTCTTGCCACTCAATATTTGTACTGAATTTGTACTGAAGAAAGTGTTGACCAGATTTCCGGTCAGGCTCTTTAGCTGTTTTTTTACCGTGGAGCAATTTGCCGGAAATCGCCACGCGTTTTGATTGTAAGAGATCACGATTACATCAGATCGCGATTTTAATAAACTGTGTAATAGACTACAAACTAACTGCAAAGTAACTGCAAAGTAAATTGCAAAAGCCTCGCTGCTGGAGCGAGGCTTGGAAAATCTGGCGGAGGCAGAAGGATTCGAACCTTCGGTAGGGGTTTTGGCCCCTACAACGGTTTAGCAAACCGCCGCCTTCAGCCACTCGGCCATGCCTCCGCAAGAATGTTATTCTCTTCATCTCAGGGGCGACTGTCAAGTTGGTTTTGCCATCCTCGGCATTATATGATCCATCAGTTGACACACTGCCCGGTCGGACGGTCGATCCGGGTTCCGGGCAGGCCCCGATTATTTTCCTGGCAGAGAGAGTTGCGGATAAAAATGGATCAGCCACGCGAACCAGAAATTGGGGCGATCCGTCATCGGTACGAAGCCGAGGGCGTCGAGGGCTTCTACGCGAAACAGGGAGCCGATTATCGAAATCCTCACGAACCGGTGATCCGCAGGCTGATTGCTGAAGCGGTTCGGCACTGGGGAGTCGATCTTGGTTCAGTCCTCGATCTCGCCTGCGGAAGTGGTGAGGTGACGCTCGCACTGCGCGAATGCGGAGCCGGCCGGATCGACGGGATCGATCCGTATACTGGCGCCGCCTACCTGAAACGGACCGGACGTGAAGCGGAACGGTACCGGTTCGAAGAGATCGCGACCGGGGTGCTCGAGGGTCGCCGCTACCAACTGGTCGTCTGCAGTTTCGCCCTTCATCTGCTGGATGAATCCTGGCTGCCGTCGCTGCTGTTCCATCTGGCAAGGATGACCGATCGGTTATTGATTCTCACCCCGCACAAGCGACCGGAGATCAATCCGGCCTGGGGTTGGAATTGCGCCGGAGAGATACTGATCGAAAGGGTTCGGGCACGTCTTTACACCACCGGCCCCGCGAACGTGATAAGCTGATCAGGCTGGTCGATTTTAAACGGCGACATCGCGATGGAGTTGCGTCATCGTCGCCCGGGACGAGGAGGGCGTATCAGAGATGATCTGGTTACCAACATTGAGAGAACAGTTTCAGACATTGACCGGAGTAGCCGGAGCGGCCAGGGATGCCGGAGTAAAAGAAAGAGTCTTCTCCGCCCCCGGACGGGTCAACCTGATCGGGGAGCACACAGACTATAATGACGGGTATGTGCTGCCGATGGCGCTCGGGCAGCGGACGTATGTCGTTGCCGCGCCGCGCAATGACGGGCGAATCCGCTGCTGGTCGACACGTTTTCAGGGAGAGGTCAGTTTCGAGTTGAATGGTAATCCGGGGCGTGGCGATGACTGGGCCAACCACATTCGCGGAATTGCCGCCTGTCTGGTGCGGGAAGAGTACCGGCTGGTCGGAGCGGATCTGCTGATCGATAGCGATCTGCCGATCGGAGCCGGGCTCAGCTCATCGGCGGCGGTCGAGGTCGCAGTCGGGTATGCGCTCCTGAAGCTGGCTGATGAACCGATCGACCTGGTCGATCTGGCGTTGGCCGCCCAGCAGGCGGAGCATGAGTTTGTCGGTACCAAGTGCGGAATTATGGATCAGTACATCGCCTGTCTCGGGGTTGAGGATCATGCACTGCTGATCGACTGTCGGAACCTTGAATACCGCGCGGTTCCGCTCGATCTGGCTGAAGTGGATGTCGTAATCTGCAATTCGATGGTCCGGCACGATCTGGCGACGAGCGAGTACAACATTCGCCGGGCGGAATGTGAGGAGGGGGGTGCGACGGCTGGCGGGCCATCTGCCGGGCATCAGCTCGCTGCGTGATGTGCATTCCGAGGAGTTCGATCTCTATGCCGGTTCCCTGCCCCCGATCGTGCAGCATCGCTGCAACCACGTCATTACAGAGATTGCGCGAACACTC
This sequence comes from Acidobacteriota bacterium, assembly GCA_040378705.1. GTDB lineage: Bacteria > Acidobacteriota > Blastocatellia > RBC074 > RBC074 > CAIOZW01. Next base: position 426 of record JBEIMN010000316.1, on the reverse strand, counting down.
GAAGCCGTCGCCGCGCTCGAGCGCCACGATCTGACGACCTTCGGTAAGCTGATGTATGCGTCGCACCAGAGCCTTCGTGACGACTATGAAGTAAGCTGTCCGGAGCTCGACCTGCTGGTCAGCATTGCCTCCGATTGCAAGGGGGTCTTTGGCGCACGCATGACTGGCGGAGGGTTTGGCGGATCGACGGTCAATCTCGTCAGGCGCGCCAATGTCCGTGAGTTTATCGAGACGATCGAGGATCGTTTCCAGGCACGGACAGGAGTAAAACCTGAAAGTTACGTCTGCCGGGCAAGTGGTGGAGTGCGGGAAGAGCTGGGCTGATCGATCAGGCCTGGCTGACCGCGAATCGCCACGGGGGAATGAAAGCGATGCGAAAAGACTGGCGAATCAGACTACTGACCTGCTGCCTGCTGCTATTGACGG
>JBEIMN010000315.1:0-4543 GCA_040378705.1 Acidobacteriota bacterium | reverse complement strand
CGCCTTTCGCCTGCCGGTTCAGCCGTCGGCACCGCATCCGCCTTCTCGTTGACAAACGGTTTCTCCTCGAAACGACCCCGGAATTCGGCCAGCGAGTCCTCGGGAACGCGAAGTTCGGCATGCGGAGAGGTGAAGGCAAGATAGATGAAGAATGGGTCCGATTTTTGACGCTCGATAAATTCGACGGCGGCGCTGGTGAAGAGATCGTTGGCATAGTCTTTCTCCAGATCGACCGGATAGACCTCGCCATTTTTCCAGAGGTGGCTCGTGTACTGGCGGTGGGCGTGTGTATGGTCGAGAATTCCGAGTGACTCATCGAAACCCTGCCGATCCGGCCGCCCGGTGGTCGCCGTGGTGCCAAGCCCCCATTTGCCGAAAACGGCCGTCCGATAGCCGGCCGTTTTGAGGACCTCACCAACCGTCACCTCCTCCGGAAGAAGAGCGTAGTCGCCATTTCCACGAATTCGGCCGTGCCCGGTATGAAGACCGGTCATGAGCGAGGCTCGCGACGGGGCGCAGACGGTGCTGCCCGAATAGTAGCTGGTAAAGCGTATTCCCTCAGCCGCCATCCGGTCGATATTCGGGGTCGTGAACCGGCGTTGGCCATAGGAGCTGAGATCGCCATACCCGAGGTCGTCGGCCTGAATCAGGATTACATTGGGCGGGCGATGGCGTGAAACCGGCCGGGCGTTCGGGAGATCGAGATCGATCACCAGCAGCAGGATCGCGAAGAGCAGCGTCGAATAGCGTTTGGTCCGTTTAGTCAAGGATTTCACCTCGCAGTCGGCCGTGATTGGCCCGCTTCCGGTCAGTCAATGTGAAACGTTTCGGTCAGCGGAATCGAGACCGGGCTGTCATCGGGATTGGTCTCCATCAGTTCCGCCATGTGGCTCCACCAGCGGCGACAGACCTCTTCGGCGGCGATCGACTCCCACTCGGTCTCAGATTCGATCTCGACATAGCCGAAGAGTGAATCGGTCAGCGGGTCATGAAATATCGAATAGTTGTGGACACCGTGCGATTTGAGAACGAGTTGCAACTCGGGCCAGATCGGGTTGTGGCGCCGGTGGTACTCTTCGCGCTGCCCGGGCCGGAGCTTCATCAGAAAAGCCTTGCGAATCTTCATCCTTCAACTCTCCCTGAGTTAGCGAAACTTTTTTCGGAACCGCTTTGGGGAAACGCGTCAGGTTTCGACGCTATCTGAGTCCCCACTCATCGGTCGCGATCAGTTTCAAATCGGCGACGAGGGCCATCGCGTCTGAGCCGCACCAGATGCCAGGATCGGCCGGTCGCTCCGCGGCGTGGCCATGCGCGACCTTGATGATCGGAACGTGATTCCGGGCGACGAAGAGGCTGAGCGTCTCGTGCGTGACGACGATCCGAATCTGGATCCACTCACCACGCATTTTGAGTGGAATGAAGTGGCTTGCCTCGTGTCGTTCGCCATCGGTCTCGAGCCAGAGCCGCAGTTCGATCTGACCAGTCGCTGCATTGGCCGGCATCAGGAACCGGCAGCCGAAGAGATCACGCGCTCCACCGGAGAGCGGCTGGAGGACGATGCCGACCTGCTGCTCGACCGCGGCAACGCGAAAGTCGATCTTCCCGGTCGAGAAACGATGACCGAGCAGCCAGGCAGCACCATCACCGGGCAGCGGGTCAAGCCGTAAAGCATACCGGCCTTCGTGATCGACGATCGCCGGCACACAGTTCTCGACCCGCCAGCCGACTCCCGCGACAACGTCGGCGAGCTTCGGACTAAATCGCCGCCCGGCTGAATTGCTGATCCCGATACTGAGAAAAAAGAGGCGCTTCGCCTCCTCCATCGACTTTCGCCAGTCAGACATAACGATACTTACTCCGCCAACCTCATTCACTGAATAAAACAGATGTGAACACTAAAGAAATTTTGTCAGAATAACAAGAAGATCGGGTGCGTTTTCATCCGGACATCGATCGGCATGATTGCGTCGAGCGGCGCCTTACCTGGTTCAAAGCGATCTCGGAGCCGAGCCTGAAGGGGGTAGTCTCACGGAGATTATCAGGTTATTAAGGGAATCGGCAGGTGCTGATAATTTAGGGATCAGGCTGAACCAGACGGCTTTTACTTGGGCGGAAATTCTTATATCTTGGTACTGTTTTTCCAGACCAGGATCATACCGGCGCGCTGGGGGTGCCGGATCCATAACTTCAACGGCATTTTACGATGGAGGCAGCCCGATATGCATCTGATGGCGCGTTTTCGCCGACCGGTGATTACTTTAGTGTTGATGGCGATGGCAATCTGTTTCTACTGGGGTCAGTCCGCTTCACGTGCGCAGGAGTCCGGTGGAAAGAAGGGGCAGCCGGCGGAGTTGGCCGCGCTGCAATACCGGCTGCTGGGGCCGGGATGGGGAGGTCGGGTTTCGCACGTGACCGGAGTGGCCGGGACACCAATCTTTTATGCGGCAACGGCCGGTGGTGGGGTCTGGAAATCATCGGATCACGGTGTGAGCTGGCAATCGATCTGGGATTCGCAGCCAATCGCCTCGATCGGCTCGATCGCGGTCGCGCCATCTGATCCAAACATAATCTATGTCGGCTCCGGAGAGGCCAACATTCGTGGCAACGTCGCGGCGGGCAATGGCATATACAAATCGACCGATGCTGGTAAAAACTGGCAGCACGTCTGGAAGCAGGAGGGGCAGATCGGGACGATGATCGTCCACCCGACCAACCCGGAGATCGCCTTTGCGGCGGTGCTGGGCCATGCCTTCGGGCCGAATGCGGAGCGTGGAGTCTATCGAACAACCGATGGCGGGCGGACGTGGCAGCAGGTATTGAAGAAGGACGACCAGACGGGCGCCTCCGACGTCGCGCTCGACCCGTCAAATCCGAACATTGTCTTCGCCGGATTGTGGCAGGCGCGTCGATATCCGTGGGATCTGCAGAGTGGTGGCCCCGGGAGTGGACTCTACGCGAGCCGCGATGGCGGCACCACCTGGACGCAGCTCCGGGAGAAGGGGCTGCCGGAGGGGATCTGGGGGAAGATTGGCATCGCCGTCGCTCCGTCCGACGGGCGAAGAGTCTATGCGCTGATCGAGGCCGAAAAGGGCGGGCTCTTCCGCTCCGACGATGGCGGAGAGAGCTGGCAGTTGATAAATCCGAGTCGCGCGCTGCGGCAGCGTGCCTGGTACTACACGACCGTCATCGTCCATCCGACCAATCCGAACGAGGCCTGGTTTCCGAGTGTACCGATGCTGAAGACGATCGATGGTGGAAAGACGATCGAGTCGGTGCGCGGAATACATCACGGTGACCATCATGATGTCTGGTTCGACCCGACCAATCCGAAACGGATGATAACCGGGAACGACGGTGGGGTCGATATTTCAAGCGATAGCGGACGGACATTCTCAGCGCCGGCGCTGCCGATCAGCCAGTTCTACCACGTCAGCGCCGACAACCGAGTTCCCTTCTCAGTGGCCGGATCGATCCAGGATATCGGCACTGCGCAGGGGCCAGGCAACAGCCTGCGCAGCAATGGTATTCGCAACAGTGACTGGTATGGAGTAGGGGGAGGCGAAGCGGGCTGGGTCGTCTCGGACTGGGTCGATCCAAACATCGTCTACGCTGGAGAGTACGGCGGCATTATAACGAAATATGATCACCGGACGGGGCAGATTCGGAATGTGAGCATCTATCCTGAAGATCCATCCGGGCACGGGGCGGCCGATTTCAAGTACCGTTTCCAGTGGACAGCACCGATCCACATCTCGCCACACAATGCGAAAGTGATATACCACGGAGGAAATGTCCTCTTCAGGACGACCGATGGCGGTCAGACCTGGACGGCGATCAGTGGGGATCTGACGCGAAATGATCGGTCTAAGCAGCAGTGGGCAGGGGGACCGATCACCGGGGACAACACTGGGGTTGAGACCTACTGTACGATCTTCGTAGTGGCAGAGTCACCTGTCCAGAAGGATCTGATCTGGGCTGGAAGCGATGACGGCCTTGTTCACGTCACGACCGATGGCGGGAAGAGCTGGAAGAATGTGACGGCGGCGCTTCCGGGTCTGCCCGAATGGGGAACGGTCAGTATGATCGAACCCTCGCGGTTCGATCGCGCGACCGCGTACGTGGTTGTCGACAACCACCGACTCGACGATACGAAGCCTTATCTCTACCGGACGACAGACCTTGGGGCGACCTGGCAGCGGCTTGACGGTTCGCTGCCGAAAGATATCTATCTGCACGCGATTCGCGAGGATGTGAAGGACCGGAACCTCCTCTACCTCGGGACGGAACAGGGAGTCTCATATTCGACAGATGGTGGAAAGGGATGGCAGCAATTGAAGCTGAACCTGCCAACGGTCGCGGTCCACGATCTGGCGGTCAAGAACGAGACACTGGTTGTCGCGACACACGGGCGGTCGCTCTGGGCCTTTGATCACCTCAATGTGCTGCGGGATCTGACCTCGGAGGTGAAGTCTGGCGTTTCGAATCTGCTGCCAATCGCAGACGCGCGACGATGGGACTACAGCCGCGGAGTATCGGACAAGTT
>JBEIMN010000314.1:0-4548 GCA_040378705.1 Acidobacteriota bacterium | reverse complement strand
GTGCTGCGTCGATGAAGTCAAAGGGCGCTTCGGCGTCCTCGTCCCGCAGGCGTGCCCGGTCATAGCTGTCGAATTCAATGGGAAGTGTCTGGAATACCACGGTGACCTTCGGTTAGTGGCCTTCAACTGGGGCCTTTTATGCAAACGCAACAGTGATTAATATGATAGCAATTGATAGTGGCGATACGACGGCTCTTAGTTGACCGCCGGATCGGGTCGGGAGAGGGCCAGAAACCGATCAGCGAAATCACTCTCCGTGCAGCCGATGCAGCTGCCGCCGACGCGCGCGCATCCGCCAAATTTGCGCATCCAGCCGTTTACCGGCACCGGGCAATGGACGGCCGGGCGGTTGGAGAGGTCGAAGCCGATCGCCGGCGTATATTCGACTCGCGGCGGGAGCGGGTAGGCTTCGTGCCGATAGAGCCAGCGCGGGCGGCGCTCATCGTCCAGATCGAGCGGAACCAGTTTTTGAAGGTGAAGGAAGACGTAGGTGAGTGTCTCGATAAATGCCTCGCCCGGCGGAGCACATCCGGGGATGTTGACCACCGGCAGCCCCCCGCGGCTGACATAGCCGTGGCCAAGAAAATCGCCAAGTCCGTGGACGTGAATCGGACTGCCCTCGGCATGTGGCAGGCCACCGGAGGTCGCACAACTCCCCATCGCGATTACGGCCTCTGCCTTTGGCGCCATGCGTTCGATCCACCAGGTCAGCGGAAGCGGCCGCCCCTCCTGGGTGCTGCCCAGCTTGAAGTAGGCTCCACTTGTATCGGCACGCTCCTCCGGAATCGCCCCCTCGAGGACGAGGACGAAGGGCCCCATTGCACCATCGATCGCCCGGTCGAGCAGCGCCAGAAATTGTGACCCGCTCTCCATCGAGAGCTCGGGATGGATCAGATTGACACGAGGTGCGTCCGGGATGTTTCCAAACAGCAGGTCCTCGATGCCCGGCTCAGAGGCTTCGAGCATGGCCAGTGTACAGCCATTGCAGCCGACTCCGTTCAGCCAGATCAGCGTGATATTCTCAAGTAACGGCGATGAAGACTCGACCGGGGGCACTTCGATCCGCGTCTCTGTCATTATTGTGGCACTCCTTTGGCACTTCCCTTGGCTTTGCTCTCACGCCCGGCTTCGCAATTCAGGTATTGCGGGCGTGACATCACGCATTTAAACTCTGCTTGCGCTGCCGTAATCTTCACTGGAACTTTTGGCGCGACCGACGATTCGAAGTTCAAAACTACTCAAAATTACTGCTCAAAATTTTTGGCATTTTCGGGCGTCCCGGACAACAAAGAACAGGCCAGGTCGCAATTCCGAATGGCGGCCATTATAGCACTCAATTGGAGGCTCGCCAACGATGCGTTTCCAAAGCTTGCCGGCGGCCCCGAAGACTCGCCGCCAGACTTGAGCCGAGCCGATTTGACTTGCAGGGAATTTTAAGGTTTCATGCAATGTTACAAGAGACGATTCAATGATCACCGGTCTGCCTGCAAGGCGCGACCGGAATAGTCTGGAAGAGTTTGACTGACCGGTTTGAATTGGCCGGAATTGGCTGGAATTGCCCGGAATTGGCTAAGTCTGGCCGGAATAAGAATCAGCAACTTTGATTCTGCCTGAAGTACCTTTTTCAAGAGTTCACAAGAGTGTCAATTTAGATTAATCGATGAAATCAGAGTGTGGCCGTCACGATGCAGTCTTCCCGTCCCATGTTCAGAACTAAATCCAGCGATAACAATCCGGCCCCCCCGGTGCCCCCGCGGCCACCGGCAGCGGGAGCGCCAACTGAAGCAGATGCGACCTTCTGGCGGGTGGAGGGCAGCCTGCTCAATCTTTCAGCGGTGCGGCCGGTCGCCTTTTTCACCTGGAACGCGCAGCAATTCTCGGAGCGCTGGAAGCGGCGCGGTGGCGTGGCATTGCTGGCACTGGTCAGACCACTTCTCTATTCGACAAGTCGACGGGTCGCGACGCGGGTTCTGCACACACTGCTGCGCGGCGTGAGCCAGGATCGGCTCGACCTGCTTGGCGAGGAGTATTTCAACTATGTGCTGCGGCCACGGCTGAAGCCGGCCGGAGTGGCGATGTTGAAGCAGGCGGTGGCGCGTGGAGAGCGGGTTGTGCTGGTCAGTCAGGGGCTCGACCACATGATGCGGCCGCTCGCCGAGCACCTTGGCATCGAGTGGTTGCTGTCGAACCGGCTTGAGTTCCGGGATGGTCTGGCGACGGGGCGGCTGCAGACGCCGGTCATCCGGCCGCGTCAGATCCTGGCGCGGATCATCGGACGAAAGCCGGACGGGCGGGTTCGGGCGTCGACACTGGCCGGTAACCTTGGATTTTCAAAGCAGCCCGAGCGGCTATGGGCCGGGATTCGACCGGCACAGCGGGTTAAGGTTCCGATCAGACACGCACAGATCCGCTATGACGGTCCGATGGATGAAGCCGCGCAGTCGGATCGGTTGTCGATGCGTGAAACTTATCGCGGACGAACGGTCATGCTGATCGGGTTTACCGGCTTCATCGGTAAGGTATGGTTGGCAAAGGTTCTGGAAGAGGCGCCGGAGATCGAAAAAATCTACCTGCTGATCCGCCGCCAGCGCTCAAACAGCGGTCAGATGAGATTCGACCGTGTGATTGAAGAGTCACCGCTCTTCGATCCGCTCCACGCGCGACTGCTCAAGGATTTTGTGCCGTTCATTGCAAGCAAGGTCGAGGTGATCGAGGGTGACATCTGCCTTCCGAACCTTGGCATCGCGGAGGGGATTCAGGAGCGGCTGAAGAGTGATCTTGATCTGATCGTCAACAGTTCGGGGCTTACCGATTTCAACCCCGACCTGCGTCAGGCACTTTCGATCAACGTCGACGGGACGATCAACCTGATCAATTTTCAGCGTCAATGCGCACGGGCAGCGGTGCTGCACCTCTCGACCTGCTATGTCGTCGGCCACCGCAACGGGCGTGTGAGCGAGACGCTGAGCACAGACTATACGCCACGTGGCATCGTCGGTTTCGACGCCGAGCACGAATATGCGGCGATGCAGGAGCTGGTCCGGACGGTCGAGGCGCGATCACAGAGTCCGGAGATCACCGAGATGCTCCACCAGAAGCTGGTCGAGCGCGGCCGGAATATCGCGCCGACGGAGCTTGGCGCGCAGCTCCGCAAGCAACAGCAGCGCTGGATGCGGAATGAACTGATCGAAGTTGGGATGAAGCGTGCACGTGAGCTCGGGTGGCCCAACATCTACACCTTCACGAAGAGCCTCGCCGAATCGCTGATCGCGCGGCGCGGAGACGGCATGCCGACGGCGGTCGTCCGTCCATCGATTGTCGAGACCTCGACCCACGACCCATTTGAGGGCTGGAACGAAGGGGTCAATACTTCTGCGCCAATGTCATACCTGCTCGGAACCTTCTTTCGGCAGATGCCGACCAATCGGAACAAGTGTCTTGACATCATTCCGGTCGACCTGGTAGTTCGAGGAATGATCCTGATTGGTGGGGCATTGATCGCCCGCCGGCACAGACCGATGTACCAGCTCGCGACGTCGGCAGCCAATCCCTGCAACATGCGACGAACGATCGAACTGACCGGTCTGGCGCACCGAAAATATTACCGGGCGCAGGACGATCTCAACCAGCGACTGCTCGCCTATTTCGACACGATCCCTGTTTCGAAGGAGCGGTATCAGAACCTCTCGGCTCCCCGCCAGAAGCAGTTGATCCAGGCGTTGCAGCGGATACTCTCGCCACTGCCCGCCATGCGGTCGTCGCTGATCAGGGCGGAGCGGGATCTCGACCGTGTCACCAGGATCATCGAGCTCTACGAACCTTTCATTCTTCACAACGAATATGTCTTTGAAGCGAACAACGTCGAGATTCTCTCGTCGCTGCTCCCGCCGGACGAGACAGCCGCTTTCGGCTATGACTCCAGCTATCTCGACTGGTGGAACTACTGGATTAATATCCATATTCCGGCCCTGCGCAAATGGTCATATCCGCTGATCGAGGGTCGATCGGTCGAGACCAAATCGTCACGGGCAACGATTAATTCCGGTGCGGCCACAACGGCCAGTGCAGCCAATACAGAATAACGCGGCGCGAACTCTTTCTTAGGAGGGGTCTGGATCATGAAGACGGAGATGAAGTGGGGTCTGATCTTTTCGCTGGTCAGCCTGCTCTGGGTCGTTGGTGAATATCTGGCTGGACTGCACGGGCGGTACATCGACAGACAGCAGATTCTGACCAACCTCTTCTTTTTTCCGGCGGTGCTGATGATGTATCTGGCAGTCCGTGAGAAGCGGCGGTTGCTTGGCGGAAAGATTACATTCACCGCCGCCCTGACCTGCGGGATTGCCGTCAGTGTCGTTGTCGCGATCCTCTCACCACCAATTCAGTTCATATTTCACACCTGGATTAATCCGCACTTTTTCGAAAAACTGATCGACTATTCGGTTGGAAGCGGGAAGATGACGGCGGAGCTTGCGACCAGGCATTTCAATCTCGAAAATTACATGTTGATGTCGTCGATGGGGGCGATGGCAGCCGGAGTGCCGACCT
>JBEIMN010000313.1:0-4549 GCA_040378705.1 Acidobacteriota bacterium | reverse complement strand
GACCTTCCCCGCTGTCGTCTCGACAATCGACTTACCGTGCCCCGCAATGACCGTGCTCGCGCCATTGACGGGCTTTTCCGCCGCAGTCGTCTCTTTAAGACTACCAGCAGCGATCCCACTCAACGGCAGCAATGCCCCGCCAGCCAGTGTCGCCGCCCCCTTCAACATCGAACGCCTTGCCGCACGCTTCGCCTCTGAATACCGAATGTCTCGCTTCATCTCTCCTATACGCCTTTCTTGAAAAGGCCGCAATCCCTGAACACCCAACAATCAGGGATTACGGCCTTCATCCCGCTGACCCGCGATCAGAAATTGAATCGCAGCGACCACTGCAGATTTCGCGGTGGCCTGACCGAACTGACCGCCCCGAATCCGTTGCGGTTCCCCGTCTCGGATGCAAGGTTGGTCGGGGTCAAATTGGTCAGACTCGTAACGTTCAATGTGCTGAAGACTCCATCAAACTGGGTGTGATTCAGCGCATTGAAGGCGTCGAGACGCGCCTCGATCCGGATCCGCTCCTTGATCCGGAACTCCTTCGACAACGCCGCATCCCAACTGTTGACCGCTCCAACACGCAGGAAGTTGCGCCCTGACTCATACCCAAGACTGCCAACCCCCGGCGCGGTGAAGGCCGCCACGTTGAGCTGACGATACGGATCGCGACTGTTGCCTGTACCGGGAGCGCCAACCAGCACCGCTCGGAACCCTTCAACCTGCTGATTTCCCGTCAGACCATATCCGGAAAGTCCCGGAATATTGATGCTGACATTGTACGGCGCACCAGTCAGATAGCGATAAATACCCGACAACTGCCAGCCGTTCAGCACGTAGCCAAGGCTTCTGTTCTTCGTCGCCTTCGGCATATCCCAGACCCAGTTGACGTTGAAGTTGTGCGTCCGGTCGAAATCGAGCGGACCATAGTTCGCCCGACGATTGTCGAGAATGTGCGGCGAGCCAAAACCATTGAGGCCCGGCAGATCGTTCGACTGTGTTCCAAGCACCTTGCTCCAGGTATAGTTGAAGCCAACCAGCAACCCCTTCGAGTAACGCCGGTTGACCGAAGTCTGCAACGAATGATAGTTCGAACTGACCGCCGGTTCGATGTACGAAATATTTCCAAATCCCTGGTACGGACGGAGGAAATCGACCGGCAGCGCAGAGGCTCCCGGTGTCGCACTCGCCGCCAGCGTCGGATCCTGGTTCGCCGCCTGGAACGCCGCGCCATACGCCGGCGCGTTGATGTTTCTCCGCTGCAGCAGATGCTGCCCCGAAGTCCCAACGTACGAAATGTCGATCACAGAGTCGTATGGCAACTTGTACTGAATGCCAAGATTGTACGCATACGTCGTCGGCACCTTGCCCTCGAGGTCGAAGGCAACCAGGCTTGGCGGCGCGAGCAGCACCGGCCCCTGATTGAGCTGCTGCATCAGGCCAAAATTGAGCGTCGGCGCGATCGTCGTTGGTGGATTCTGCACCAGATCGAAGACCGTGTTCCCCTGCGGCCGGTCAAAGAAGATGCCACCACCGCCACGAACGACCAGTGACTGGTTGCCAAATACGTCATAACCAAATCCAAAACGCGGCGCGAACTGCACACCACGGTTCTTGTAGGTGCCCTTCGGCAAACCATCCTTGCCCGCCTGCAGCACACCATTCGTGATCGAACCCGTGTTGGCCACGAGACGACCAATGAAGACGCTCCCGAGCGTGTTCCCTTCCGAGGGCACGAAACCAGAGACCAGCAGACGCGGATCAACCGCCCGCCGATTGTTGCCGCTGCACGGATTCGTCCCGCCAACGCAGACCGGACGATAGAGTACCGGCGCATTCGACGCCTTGAATCGATCAGGCAGGAAGTTGCCCGTCTGCCCATCTTCGTCAAACTGCGGCTGAATCCAGTAGAATCGCACTCCATAATCGAGCGTCAGCCGGTTGGTCAACTTCCAGTTGTCCTGCACATACCACTCGACGTTGTTGTAACGATACTTGCCAATCACATAGGCCGAGGCCTGATTGAATGTGTTGTAGACGCCAACCGCCGCATTCGCGAATCCAAACTGCGTATCGAATGGATTGGCCGCGTTGTCGACAAAGTTATAATCACCGTTGTTGGCGGCAAAGCTGCTCTGTGGCTTGAAGCTGTTCTGCCAGAAGACACCCGCCTTGAAATTGTGCGCGCCGGCAATCTTCGCGACACTTGCCGCGACATCACGCGTCGTATTGAAATTGTAGAACGGTGCATTGTTCGAACCAACGTTCGGACCATTGGCAATGCGCCCGCCATTGAAGATGAATCGTGGCGGCGAATCGATCTGCACCGCATTCTGGAAGAGTACCGGTATTCCCGTCAGCCCGAATCCTGCCCGGTTAAACTTTGAGTTGCCCGGCAGAATGTCGATCGCATTATGGCTCTGTCCAAACGTCGCTTCGAAGACCAGCGTCGACGAGATCGTCCCCGTCACCGTCCCAGTGAAACTGTAACGATCATTGGGATAGAGTGCCTTGAAATCAGGCATATTCGTCGCCAGCACGAATGAACCGTAAGGCTCGACCACCTGCCGCTTGTTGTAAAGATACTTGCCACTAACACGCCACGCATCGGTCACGTTCCAGTCGCCACGGAAGAGATCCTGCCGCTCCGGACGGCTCGCCGGAATCTCTGTCTCGTAGTTGAAGCCAACCGTTCCCGTCCGGTTCGGCAGCGGATACATCTTCAAAATATTCAGGCCCAGCGGGTAGAGCTTGTTGGCCGGAATCCGGCCCAGCACTCCGCCATCGGCAAAACACCCACTCTGATTGCTCGCGTTGCAGGGCAGATTGAGCGTGTAATCACGAATATATGGGAAGAGATTTCCGGCGTTGTCCCGCGTCTGCGAGAAATCCCCCGCCCGCTCAAGCGCCGTCGGCACTGTCACCCGCACCGGCGATGCCGGCGGAATGAAGCGCTTCTGATGCTCCTGACTGAAAAAGAAGAACAACTTGTCACGGTTCTTGTTCAGGACTCCCGGAATATAGACCGGTCCACCGATCGTGTACCCAATATCGCGCTGATCGAGACGCGGTTTGTTGATCCGATTGGTTGCGGTGCTGTTCCGATTGTTGAGCCAGGTATTGGCGTTCATTCCGTCGTGCCGGCGAAAAGCGTAGAAGGATCCGTGAAAATCACGCCCTCCACCCTTGGTCACGGCGCTGATCTGCGCCCCGGCCGATCGACCGTACTCCGCCTGGTAGTTTGAGGTCAGCACCTTAAACTCGGCGATCGCGTCGAGATTGACGCTGATCATCGTTCCGTTGTTGCCGGTATCGACAATCGCCACGCCGTCGAGCTGCAGGTTGTTCGCGCTCGTTCGCAATCCATTCGCCGAGACATTGGTGATCGCGTCGCTGTTGGCGACGTTGTTGTTGAAGACGACTCCCGTCGCAATCGACGCGAGGTTGACGAACCCGCGGCCATTGACCGCGATGTTCTGCACGATCTCACCCTGAATGGCATACGAACGCTCGGCGCTCTCCGACTGGACCACCGTCGCCTCGGCAGTGACCGTCACCGTCTCGCTCGTCGCACCAACATCGAGCGTGATATCACCCAGCGTCATCTTGTCGTTGACCACCAACTGCAGCCCCGTCCGCTCCGCACGCTTGAAGCCAGAGGCCTCGATCGTCAGCGTATACGTCCCCGGGGTCACCGTCGGGAAGGCAAAACGCCCTTCCGAATCGGTCTTTGCCGTCAGCGTGATACTCTTCGCGCCCTCGACGATCTTGACTGCCGCGCCTCCAAGCGCCGCCCCAGCCTGATCTGTGACCGTTCCGGCAATCGATCCGCTCGTCGTCTGGGCCCTGAGCCCCGACACCAGCAGATGCGAAAGCAGAACGATGAAAAATAATCTCACTACTCTCTGCATTATTGAGCCTCCTCGAACAGTTGATTAAATCGCTTAAAGAATTCCCTAACCCGTTCAAAACGGACATGGCTATTTATTAAGCCAATAGGTATTAAGCCAACCGGAGTGCAGACAGACCTACGGTAATGAATGATGAATCGAAACGCCCCGGATTCATCCAGGCTCGGATGAATAGCACGTTAAAACTAAATATGTATGTAAAGCATCGGTTATACTACCAGAGAGGAGTACCGTGAAACCGACCCTGATCAGGTGGCGACCGCCAACAGCAGATCAGATACAAGCAATTATGGGTAAAAAGAGTCCCCCATAAAAAGCAATCATCAGTACCGGCTTCGGTATAGCACAGGCTTTCAACATTGTCCATATTGTTTGGGGAGCATTATCCCTGCATGATTGTCAAAGCCTGGCAAAGCAGTTCAAAGATTACCGGTTACTGAGTGGCTTTGTCATAACCTGAGAAGCTGATTATAATCGCGACGATCTCGTGCGATAAATCCCAGCGGATGATCCCGACTTTCAGGCTTGCAATGGCCCCCCGCACTGGGATAATGAAGATATGAGCCGATGGAGAATAACCTGAGGAGAATTCAATGAAGAAGACGCTGTTGATGCGCATCAGCGGGCGTGGTTTTCCCGGCTTCAGG
>JBEIMN010000312.1:0-4561 GCA_040378705.1 Acidobacteriota bacterium | reverse complement strand
CTCTTCGATTTTGGGGACGCGACGGCGATGAGCGGCAAGCGTCAGTTGACCAATATCGCGACCCAGGCGCTCTTCTGGATGAACAGTGATTTTGTCACCGTTCGTTCCGGCAATCTGGCGAAGGATCTCCTCAAATCGCGGAGTTTGACGAATGAGGGGCGCGTTCGTTCGGCCTACCTCAAAATTCTAAATCGACCAGCAGGGGTGGATGAGGTCACGGAGTCGCTCAAATTCGTCAGCCGGTATCTGGCGCGCGATCCGAAAGTTGAGCCGCTGGCCGCCTGGCAGAGTCTCTGCCGTGTGCTGATGGCGTCGAATGAGTTTGTTTATCTGGACTAGTTTTGGTTTGCTTCGCAGGCATCGATCATGAAAAACATTGAGACACTCGATCAACTGACACCACTCTATCATCAGCGGCAGGCGCCGCAGTCGCGGCGGGCCTGGTTGCGCGCCGCCGGGCTTGGGCTTGGTTCGATTGGCCTTGCCTCGCTGCTCGCGGGAGAGCAGTCGGCGCAGACCCCTGCCAATCCGCTCACGGCGAAGCTGCCGCACTTTGCTCCACGGGCGAAGCGTGTAATCTTCCTGTTCATGCACGGTGGTCCGTCAAGCGTGGATTCGTTCGACCCGAAGGAGCGGTTGGTTCGTGACCACGGCAAGCCCTTGCCGTTCAAGCGTCCACTCGCTTTTGACAAATCGGATCCCGGGCCGCTCATGAAGTCGCCGTGGACCTTTCGGCCGGGCGGGAAGAGCGGGATTCCAGTCAGCGACCTTTTCCCCTACGTTCGGGAGTGCGTCGATGATATGTGCATCATCCGTTCGATGGTCGGCGAGGGGGTCGATCACGGTGCAGCGTTGCTGCAAACCTTTACCGGAAGCTCGACCTTCGTGCGGCCGAGTATGGGAAGCTGGGTCGTTTATGGTCTCGGGACGGAGAATCAGAACCTTCCGGGCTACATCATGATCAAGCCCGCCCTGTCGCACGGCGGGGCGAAGAACTGGAGCTCGGCCTTTCTGCCCGGGGCCTATCAGGGAACCTCGATTGGCAATGCCGGTCTGAAAGTCGATGATATCAAGGGTGAGCCGATCGAATATCTGCTCAACAAGCACCTTTCGCCTGACGCGCAGCGCTTTGAGCTCGATATGCTCCGGAACATCAACCGGCGTCACGAGGCATTGCGGAGCAACGATCCGCAGCTTGAAGCCCGGATTCAGGCTTTTGAGCTGGCCTTTCGAATGCAGACCGAATCGCCGGAGGTCTTCAAGGTCGATCAGGAGTCAGAGGCGACCAAGAATCTGTACGGTCTGGATGATCCGATGACGCGGGATTTCGGGTGGCAATGTCTGCTCGCGCGCCGCCTTGCTGAGCAGAATGTTCGCTTCATTCAGTGTACACATAGCTATAAGTGGGACCAGCACGACCAGTTGTTCAACGGCCATACCAGAAATGCACGCGAGGTTGACAAACCGATCGCCGGACTGCTGAAGGATCTGAAGTCACGCGGACTGCTGAAGGATACGCTGGTCATCTGGGCGGGTGAGTTTGGCCGGACGCCGGTCTCACAGGGTGGAGATGGGCGCGATCATAACCCATATGGCTACACGATCTGGATGGCAGGTGGCGGCGTCAGGCCCGGCTTCATTTATGGCGCGACGGATGAAGTTGGCTACCACGCGGTCGAGGATCGAATGCATATTCACGATTTTCACGCGACGGTACTTCACCTGCTTGGGATGCAGCACGATCGACTGACCTACCGGTTTAGTGGTCGTGACTTTCGGCTGACCGATGTCGCCGGTGTCGTTGCCGATAAGATCATTGCCGTCTGATAATAGTTCAGCCACCGGATCAGTGTCACCAAGGGCACGGAAAACCGGGAAGGAAATATTTGTCACAAGCTTGTGGGCAGGGATATGATTCTTCATATTCCTGCCCACAAGCTTTTTTTCCGGACTCCATATCAGGCTGATCAAACAGAAAAAGCCCGCACCCGAGAGAATCCTCTCCGGTGCGGGCTTTTTACACGGCTTCACGAGGAAGCCGGAAGCTCAGCTATTAGAAACCGATTCGGAGACCGAAACGGAACTGACGCTGGGTCTGGTTCGCGGTCAGGATCTGTCCGAAACCATTGAGTCGGAGGTTGCCATTCGCATCACGCAGGATGTTGCCCTGCGCATCACGAGTCGGCGCCGACGCGTTGGTGCCCGGATTTCCGAACCACGGAGTATTGGTGAAGTTGAATGCATCGACACGTAAATCGGTCGTCACCTTCTCCGTGATGTGGAACGTACGGATGAGTGACAGATCGAGGTTCTGGTAGCCAGGTCCACGAAGGACGCTGCGGCCAGACGTACCGAAACGGAAGGGCCGCGGCGTACCGGCTGCGACCGAGGCGAGCCATTCCGGCGAGAACTCGACCGGACGGAATCCACTCGGATCGAACCAGATCGCGTTCGGGCCAGTGGCCTTCGGATAGCTGGTGCTTCCAACCATATCCGGCGTCTGGCTGTTGCCAGGCGAGTTGACTGAACCACCAGCCGCGGTGATCGTCAGCGGACGACCCGAGGTGATGTTGTAGATACCGGACAGGCTCCAGCCGCCGATGACCTTCGCTGCGACACCTTCGGAGACAAACTTCTTGCCCTTGCCGAAAGGCAGCTCATACGCCGTGCCAAGCTGGACGTTGTGCGGAATGTCGAAACCCGCAAGACCACGGTTACGACCGATCTGTGACGCCGCGTTGAAGAGCGGCAGACCCGCCCAACCGGAATCGTCGAAGAAGTTGATCGACTTCGACCAGGTGTAAGCACCCTTGATGAAGAGACCGTTCGAGTAACGACGGTTGACGGCCACCTGGAGAGCGTGGTAGCTCGTGCTGGTGAATCCATTGTACATCAGGGTGTTGGCCGTACGGCCATACTTTGCCTGAAGCGCACGGATCGAGTTCGGTCCCTGGGCAACGTTGAGGTTGATGTCGCCGAACTGGTTACGAGTACCGGTGCCAACGTAGCCAACCTCGATCTTGATGTCCTTGATGAGCTTGCGCTCGAGCATCAGGTTCCAGGACTGGATGTAGCCACGCTTGAGCGTGCCTTCATACGGGCTGCGCATTTCGACCGTTCCCGGCAGGGTGACCTTACCGGTGCTGAGATCCGGACCACCGAAGGCCGGGATACCGACCGTCAGACCAGGAGTCCGAGTCGCGGAGGTGAAGCCCCACGGAGTGAAGACCTCATTCGCCGCTGAATCGAGCGCGGTCGAGACGAAGGTCTGGGCGATCGTCAGCGGATAGAATCCACGGAGCGGACGACCGAACGGCATTGGATCGTAGGTGATGCCATAGCCGCCACGGATGACCGTGTCGTTGCCAATTCGATAGGCGAAGCCGACGCGAGGAGCGAAGAGCTTCTTGCTGGAGCCAACACCGAGGTCGCTCGGGTTTCCACCCTTGCCACCAATCAGCACGGTCATGTTGCCATTCGGCCGGCCGGCGGCATTGAGGAGGACCGGGCTGTTGAGGTCGATACGCTCGATCCCGCGATCCTTGCGGGTCATCATCGGGAAGAGCTCATAACGCACACCGAGGGTGAGCGTCAGGTTGCGGGTCGCCTGCCAGCGGTCGCGGATGAAGAAGCCCATCTGCCACTCGCGGGTAGTCATCGTCTCGAACTGGAGACTCTTCTGAACGCTGCTCGGCATTCCGAGCAGGAAGTCGGCCATACCATTGTACTGGTTGGGACCGGCGCCGCCATTGAGCGTCGTTGCGTTGCCGCCGAAGGAGAAGCCGCCGCGCGGACCAGCACCGATCTCCGGCTGCCAGTGATCGAGCATGTGCTTGACGATGTCGACACCGAAACGGAGGTCGTGGTTACCGGTCAGCTTGGTCACGTTCTGGGTGAACGTGTAGCTCTTCTCGTCACGAGTGACCGGAATCCAGGTGTTCGGATTGCCGAGTGTCGCGTAGCCGCTGAAGGAGAAGGACGGCAGTCCGCTCTGGCGGATGTCCGGTCCATTGGTTCCCGGAATCTTGAGCGTATCGAGTCCGAAGTTCTGACCGTAGTCGGAAGGAATCGTGACGTGATGACGCTTGGTGATTGAGAAGTTGCCGTCGAGAAGGAAGCCGGCACCGATTGTCAGGGTATGCCCGACGGTGTAGACGTAGGACTTGGTCGCCCCTTCGCCAGCTCCACCAGCTCCCAGTGTTCCGCCACCGGCCTGGCCGAGAGCGTAGTTACCGATGACGAGAGCCTTCATGTGGCTGAACTTGCCCCAGATCTGGTGATTCTCGTTGCGGTTCCAGTTGAGCTTGACGTCGTAGTTGTTACGATTGAACGAACCCGGCTGTGAAGCATAGAGGTTGTTGACCGCGAGGAAGTTGCCCGCAGAGTCCCGAAGGTTCGGAAGCGGAACGAGCGTGAGCATCCTTGCCGCTGCCGGGCTGATGCGGTTGGTCGGGATGATGCCACCGGCGAACTCCGTGCGTGCGGTTCCGTTGAGGTTGCCCGTCAGCGGATCGAAGATCCTGGTGTTCGTCTTTGAAAGGTCGCCCGTGCGAAGTTCAGG
>JBEIMN010000311.1:0-4565 GCA_040378705.1 Acidobacteriota bacterium | reverse complement strand
GGCCATCATCTTAGGTGATTTGAGGCGATTGATAATGAAGCCAGCCATTCCATTGCGTCTGACATAATCCTCCAGCGGCTCATCAACCACCGCCCGATGGCGGCGCGAAGCACTGCGAAGGAGGAGCATCCCGTTCCTGCGGATAATGATGCCCATGTGATTAACGTCGAGTCCCGGAGTTCCCGAAACAAAGAGAATTATATCTCCACTGGTCAGAATTGGAGCGATGGCAGAAAGCGACCTTTTCGGGTAGTAGCGATAAACGGAGTGGCGCGGATCGAGCCCCGGGAGCCGATCGAGAAGCTTTTCGCGAGTCAGTGCGTCGGGACCAGTCGTCAGGTCATCGAGCAGACCGCGCGCGACATTGCAGCTCGACCACGCGGTGGCATAGTGAAGGCGGCTCGCCCATTCGACGCGCGAATCACGGTACCTGATGGCCCTGAGCTGGCTCGTGAAGTCATCAGGTTTTCCGGACGAGGCGATCGCGAGAACTGTCTCGACGAAGGTCACGCAATCGACACCATCGACGCGCGTCACCAGTCTCTCCGGAATCGTCTCTGATCCGATGAGCGGGTGTGTGAGATAGCGCCGGCCAAGCAGCCGTTCCGATACCTGCTCGACACGCTGACTGGCCGACTCGATTCCGCTGATTTCGGCGATCAGCTGCCGGACAAACGGATCTGCAACCGGATCTGCCGTAACCTGAGGCAGCGCGGCCGGCCCACCTCCCGAAATAAGATATTGAAGCAAGATGAGCGCAAGAATGTGCATGGCGCATCACCCCTTTGCCAGGTCCCCGGCGTGCTGTTGAATGCGCCTGACCGCCGCCGCAATCTGCTCCATATCCTCGCGACCACCGAGCATCATCGTCTGTGTAAACCAGACGGCCTCTGTGCAGAGGCGATCGTTCTCCGGACAAACGATCCGCTGGCGATAGTCGTCGAGCTGTTTCGTGGTGTAGACATATCTGTAGGCCCGCGAGTTGAGCGTGTTTTCCAGGAAAGGCTCGCGGTAGAGCGGCGAATAGCCCCCACCGCAGGGGATCCCCTCGGCCTTCAATGCCTGCAGGAAACGGGCGCGCGGAAGCCCCCTGAAACCGGCCGGGTCGTAGCGGAACATGTACAAATGGTAGGCATTTCGCGTCACGCCCTCATACATCTTCGCCGGAGTTATACCCGGAATCTGGCGGAGGAGTGCGGTCAAATGGGCGGCATTCTCCTCTCTTTGCCGGGCCTGGTCATCGAGCCGCGTCAACTGCGCAAGGAGTATCGCTCCCTGAAACTCGGTCATCCGCCGATTATCGCCATTGCGGACATAGGCGAAGCTGGTATCCGCCTGTCCCCTTCCCTGGTTGTGAAAGCTGCGGCAGATGTCGATCAGCCCCTGCTCGCGGCCGACGACGACGCCACCCTCGCCGGAGTTGAGGTTCTTTGAAGCCTGAAGGCTGAAGCAGCCGAGATCCCCAAGCGTCCCGACCTTCTTTCCACGCCATTCGGCAAGGTGTGACTGGCAGGCATCCTCGACGACCGGCAGGTTACGGCGACGGGCGATGGCGAGGATCGCGTCCATATCGGCGACCGATCCACCGAGGTGAACCGGCATGATCGCGCGCGTTCGCGGTGTGATCGCCGCCTCTATCTTTCGCGCATCGATCTGCATGGTCTCGCGATCTGTATCGACGAAGACCGGCAGTGCATGCTGCATGAGGATGGCGTTGATCGTCGCGACGAAGGTATATGGCGGAACGATCACCTCGTCCCCCGGGCCGATCTCAATCGCATTCATCGCACAGGCGAGGGCGCTCGTCCCGCTCGATGTCGCCAGCACGTGTTGCGCGCCGATCCGCTCTCCCCAGACCTTCTCGAAGCGGGTGACCACTCCCCCTTCCATCCGGTTCCATTTCCGGCTCCGGAGCGTCCCGAGCAGACTACTCTCCTCCGGCTCACCAATCACCGGCCAGGACGGGAAAGGTTTCGTCCTGATCGGACTGCCGCCAAGGATGGCCGGCCTGGCGTCATCGACAACAACCGTTGTACTGGCTGGATTACTGGCCACATCGCTGGCTGCATTTTCGGCAACACTGCCAGTAATATTCGACGATATTGCCCCGACCATCGAAGTCTGCAGAAAACGGCGCCGGGAAAGGCTCTTTTTCATCAACTCTCCTAAATTATGAGTACCGATCGAATCAACACGATTCCAGCAGGACTGCCGTAATCGTCGTCCATTCATCATCGAGCGTCAGGCCGGACGGAAAACTCCGCCCCGCCCGGCTATACCAGTAACGCGCGTTCGACTCGTCCCCCTCACGCCGATGGAGATAGGCGTGTATCCAGGAGGCGGTCGCCGTCTCTATATCCTGAACTATCCGATGCGACTGGTCCCAGTCGCCGCGTTTTTCGTACCACATCGCCGTCAGGTATGGTGTAAGCTCCTCCGGGAGATGCCCGCCGGCGATCGACAGATTGAACTGATTAAGGTTCATGTGAGATTTCAGATAAAGACCACCGTCTGCGAATTTGGAAACTCGAACTTACTGCGGCAACTCGGATTCGGACAGTAGAGCATGTCGTCGATCCTCACCATATAGTCGAGGGCCTTGGCAAATTTGGCCCGGTCGAGCTCACCAGCGCCGCGCGGCAATTCGCGCTTCTTCGTCCGCCGCAACCAGCGCACCTTGAACTCTGAACTCTGCCGGCACCGCGGACACGTAAAGGTCGCGGTCTTGATCTCCTGTTTTTCAGCGTAATAGTCTCTCTCGTCCATTACAATTACCTCTCAAATATTGGCCGAATATTGGCATAATATTGCCAAAAATATTTCCAGACAAATGGTACAAAAATAGCCCGTTATTAAACCTGGCACAGTTTAACGCGAAGCCGGACAGAGGGAAAGAAAATTCCCGCCCACCCTGAAACTCTCCCGATTAACGACCGACTGTGGTAGTCTTCGGCCCACCGGCTTTCACAAACTTTAACCGTACCTGGAGTGGATTGTTATGGCGACCTCGATTGATCTCACTCGTCAGAATGACGACCTCGATACCGGAGGTATCTGGGGCCATCCGCGCGGACTGACGACCCTTTTCTTTACCGAGATGTGGGAGCGGTTCAGCTTTTACGGGATGCGCGCCCTGCTCGTACTCTACATGACAACGGCGGCCGCGAGTGGTGGCCTCGGGTTCGATGACAAGATGGCGGCGAGTATCTATGGCGCCTACACCGGATCGGTCTACCTGATGTCGATACCGGGAGGCTGGATCGCCGACAACGTGCTGGGAACGCGCCGCTCGGTCCTGATTGGCGGGATTATCATTGCGCTGGGCCATTATGCAATGGTCGTGCCATCAACCTACACCTTCTACCTCGGACTGGTCCTGATCGTCCTTGGAACAGGGCTGCTCAAGCCGAATGTCAGTGCGGTGGTCGGGAGCCTCTATCGTGAGGATGACGAGCGGCGTGACGCCGGGTTTTCTGTCTTCTATATGGGCATCAACCTCGGCGCGTTCATCGCGCCGCTGATCTGCAGCTATCTCGGCGAGAAGATCGACTGGCACCTCGGATTCGGAGTCGCCGGGTTGGGGATGACCCTCGGGGTGATTCAGTATGTTGCCGGCGGAAAGCGGCTCGCGCACGTCGGCCACGCTCCGGTGCTCGAACCGGGTGTCTGGCGCAGGAACGCGCTTATCGGAACACTCTTCATGCTCCTCTGCAGCGGGGCAGTCGCCTTTCTCTGGTTTGGTCCGGAAGCGGTGCGACGAAACAAGATGGTCATTTTGGTGACCGGCGTCGCCCTTCTCCTCGTCTGGCTCTTCACGCAGTACCTTAAGCCGGAAGAGAAGAAGCCGGTTGGAGTGATCGTCATTCTCTTCTTCTTTTCGATACTTTTCTGGGCATCGTTCGAGCAGGCAGGATCGAGTTTCAACCTCTTTGCAGATCGTTTCACTGACCGGAGCGTCCCGGCAGGGCTTCTCGGAATTTTGCCTGCCTTTCTGCGCTCGCAGGTGGTGGACGGATTTCCGGCCGGATGGTACCAGTCTGTCAACTCGATCTTTCTGATTGGTCTGGCCCCGATATTCTCCTGGTTCTGGCTGCGGCTCGGAAAGCGACAGCCGTCGAGTCCGGCCAAGTTCTCGATCGGCCTCTTCTTCACCGGCCTCGGGGCGATCGTCCTGGTTCTCGCCTCGATGGGACTCGGCAATTCAGGTGGAAAGGTCGGCCCATCGTGGCTGATCTGGGTCTATCTGATGCAGACGATCGGTGAGCTCTGCCTGAGCCCCGTCGGATTGAGCACGACGACCAAGCTGGCGCCGGCGCGGCTGACCGGGCTGATGATGGGAGTCTGGTTCCTCTCGATCTCCTTCGGCAACTTCTTCGCCGGTGAGATCGCCGGTGAATTCGGAACCGGTGCGGCGCTGATCACCCTCTTCACCAAGGTCGCGGCGATCCCGATCGGGGCCTCGCTGCTTCTGCTCTTCCTGATCCCTTCGATTAAAAAGATGATGGGGCGGGTCAACTGACCATCTGAGATATTGAATACGGGCTGACTATCGCCCCTGAGCTGTC
>JBEIMN010000310.1:0-4567 GCA_040378705.1 Acidobacteriota bacterium | reverse complement strand
GGGTTGCCGGTCCTCGAAGCGATGGCCAGTGGAGTCCCGGTCATTCAGCCGAACTGGGGTTCATTTCCGGAGATGATCGATCGGACAGGAGGCGGGCTGCTCTTCACCCCGAACGATGGGCAGGCGCTGGCTGAGCGGATCCGGGAGTTGTGGATTAATCCGGAGCTGGCCCGCGACCTTGGCCGAAGAGGGCATGCCGGTGTGCATCGTTACTACCAGGTCGAGTCGATGGCGGGCAGCGCGCTCGATGTCTACTCGGCCGTCTCGGCCCAATCAGGAGATTCAGCCATTGCTTGAACTCGCACACGTCAGTAAAGATTATCCGACCGTCCACGGAGTTTTGCCGATACTTAGTGATGTCACGGCGAAGTTTGAGCGCGGCGACGCGGTCGCGATCATGGGGCCATCGGGCAGTGGGAAGAGCACGCTGCTCTACCTGATTGGTGGGCTCGAGCCGCCGACTGCCGGGACGATCAGCCTCGATCGCCAGAATCCATACACGCTGGCCGAACCCGAGCTGGCGGTATTCCGCAACCGGAAGATCGGCTTTGTCTTTCAGGATCACTATCTGCTGCCGCAATGCACGGTACTCGAGAACGTGCTGATTCCGACGCTGGTCGGGCCGGCGGAAGGGATCGATCATCTGGCACGAGCGAGGATGCTGCTCGAGCGGGTCGGGCTTACCGGGCGGCTCGATCATCGGCCATCAGAGCTTTCGGGGGGTGAGAAGCAGCGGGTTGCGATTGCCCGCGCCCTGATCGCCGAGCCGCTCCTTCTTCTCTGTGACGAGCCGACAGGCAACCTTGACCCGGAATCGGCGGAGAATGTTGCCGGGCTCCTTCTTGATCTCCACCTGCAGTCGCACACGATCCTGATCGTCGTTACCCACAGCATCGAACTGGCGGAGAGATTTCCGCTTCGTTACCGGATGCAGAACCGCACACTTCAGCAGTTATGAATACGGCAAGTCTGGTAAGGCGCAATCTGACCTGGTTCTGGCGGACCAACCTCGCGGTGGTGATTGGGGTGGCGACGGCCGTGGCAGTTCTTGCTGGGGCATTGCTGGTCGGTGATTCGGTGCGGCAGAGCCTGCGTCAGCTCGCACTGGCGCGGCTCGGTCGAACGGATCTCGTCGTTAGCGGGAGAGGCTTCTTTCGGCAGCGATTGATCGACGACTGGCGGGCGCAGCCCGTGTTTGCAGAGAGCTTTGGCGGCGGCTGCGCGATGATTGCCCTCCAGGGAGTGGTGACGCGCGATGAGAATCACGCACGGGCGGGTGAGGTTCAGGTCTATGGCGTCGATCGATCTTTTTGGGAGTTTAACGGACTCGCGGATGCCGGCCTGGAGCAGAGCGAGGCCCTGATCAGCCCGGGGCTGGCGCGCGAGCTTGGGGCGGAGCGTGGCGAGATGCTGGCCCTCCGCATTGGGCTGCCGTCAGCGATTCCGATCGAGTCGCTCCACGGGCGCAAGGATGATCCGGGGCGGACGATCCGTGTCACGCTCCGCGATGTTCTGCCGGCGGCATCGATGGGGGAGTTCTCGCTCCAGCCGCGGCAGGGTGAGGTCCGGGCGATCTTTCTGCCGCTCGACAAGCTCCAGCGCAATCTCGAGCAGGAAGGACGCGCCAATCTGATCCTCCTCGCGGCGCGAAGCGCGACCTCGCGCGCGGTGGCAGAGAGATTGCTGCGCGAACAGACGACCCTCGCCGATCTTGGAATCAGACTGCGCGAGGTTGGCGAGCCCCCGGTCGTGTCGGTCGAGACCGAGAGCGCGGTCATCTCCGATCCGCTCGCGGAACGGCTCGCGGCAGTGGCAGCCGCGCTGGGCCTTCGTTCACAGCCGCTGCTCAGCTATCTTGCCAATACGATTCGAATCGGCGGGCGTGAGATACCATACTCGCTCGTCACCGCCGTCGCACCGGGGCAGTTTTCCGCGCTCTCCACCCCGCGTGCCGCCGATGGCCTGCCTCCGCTCGTCCTTAACCGCTGGGCGGCGGATGATCTGGCGGCGAAGGTCGGTGATGTCGTGACGCTCGAGTACTATCGCTGGGAGGAGGCGGGACGACTCTCGACCGCCTCGACACGGTTCAGGTTGGTCGGGATCGAGCCGCTCGCCGGTCTGGCCGCCGACCCACACCTTGCCCCGGAATATCCCGGTATCACCGGCGCCGAGAGCCTCTCTGACTGGGACCCTCCATTTCCACTCGATCTGGAGCGGGTTCGCAAGTCCGACGAAGAGTATTGGGATCGCTATCGGGCAACGCCGAAGGCATTTCTGCTGATCGATGACGCGCGGCCGCTCTGGTCGACACGCTATGGCGGGCTGACTTCAATCCGGCTTGTGACTCCTCAGGCGGACGTAGTCGCTGACGAGCTCCGCCGCAGACTCGATCCACTCGCCTTTGGTCTCGCCGTCACCCCGGTTCGTGAGCTCGGGCTGGGTGCGGCGCGCGGGGCAACCGATTTTGGTGAATACTTCAGTTACTTCAGCTTCTTTCTGGTCGTTTCGGCGCTCCTGCTCGTGACGCTCTTCTTTCGTCTTGGGGTCGAGCAGCGGATGCGCGAGATCGGCCTTTACCGTGCACTTGGCTATCCACCAGGCATGGTCCGCTCAATTTTTCTCCGTGAGGGGCTTCTCCTGGCAATACTCGGCAGCCTGCTCGGGATCGGCGGCGCGATCGCTTATGGTGCGCTGATGATGTATGGTTTGCGAACGTGGTGGGTAGGAGCGGTCGGGACGACGCTCCTCGAACTGCACATCGCCCCACTCTCACTCCTCATAGGTCTGGTGGCCGGCATCACGACGGCAACCCTCTGCATCTGGTGGACGGTTCGCTCAAGCGGTGAACTCTCGCCGCGGAGCCAGCTCGCCGGCTCGGCGCCGGAACCCCGAGGCCGAACCGCGCGCTGGCGGAATCGCCTGGCGGTCACCCTGCTCATCGCCGGACTGCTGTTGATGATTCTCGCGATGCGCGAGCTGGTCGATCCGGTCGGTGGCTTCTTTGGCGCCGGATCCCTGCTGCTCATTGCCGCGCTCCTCTTCTGGGGGGCGTGGCTGCGGAAGGGTGAACATCGCGTCATCGCCCGGGGGCCGCTCGCCCTTGCGCGGATCGGGTTTCGCAATGCGACGACGCGGCCCGGCCGAAGTGTCCTCTCGATCGCCCTGATCGCCTCCGCCGCCTTCATCATCGTCTCGGTCGAAGCCTTTCGGCGTGGTGATCAGCCGCTCGATCCAGGTCCGAAATCGGGCACCGGCGGCTTTGCGCTCGTCGCTGAATCACTCCTCCCACTCGTTCACAATCCGGACCTGCCGGAGGGCAGGGAGGAGCTTGGGCTCCCCGCTCAACTCGGCAACCTGCGCATCACGCGCTTCCGGTTGCACCCCGGCGATGACACCAGTTGTCTCAACCTCTACCAGCCAGCAAATCCGCGCGTTATCGGCGTACCTGCCTCGTTCGTGAACTCTGGCATCACCACCGGCCGCTTCAACTTTCAGGCTGCGATCGAAGCGGTCGCCAATCCCTGGCAACTGCTCGGGCGCGAGGGCGAAACAATCCCGATCATCGTCGATGCCAACTCAATGACCTACGTCCTTCATCGCAAGCTCGGCGAGAGCTTCGAGATTCCGAATGGCGCTGGAGAGCAGGTCCGGGTGCAGATCGTTGCCACCCTCGCCGACAGCCTGCTCCAGAGCGAGTTGTTGATGAGCGAATCGAACTTTCTCCGCCTCTATCCGGATGAAGAAGGCTACCGCTGGTTCGGGATCGATATTCCAATAGAAGCAGGATCGGGGGGAGGCGCGGAACAGATCGCCGCGATCGCCGCACTTCTCGAAGAGCGGCTTGTCGATTATGGGTTTGACGCGACCGGCGCGGCGGCAAAGCTGGCCAGCTTTCACGCCGTCGAAAACACATACCTTTCGACATTCCAGACGCTCGGGGGGCTTGGGCTCCTGCTCGGGACGATCGGGCTTGGCGCGGTTCTCCTCCGCAATGTCCTTGAACGGCGGCGTGAGCTGGCACTGCTGACTGCGGTCGGTTATCGTGCGCGCCACCTTGCCGTGATCGTTCTCGCGGAGAATATTTTTTTACTCGGAAGCGGACTGCTGACCGGGGGGCTCGCCGCCCTGCTCGCAATCGCCCCGACGCTGATCGAACGTGGTGGCCGCTTCACTCTCACTTCGCTTGCACTGCTCCTGCTGGCAGTACTCGTGACTGGCCTCGCCGCTTCACTCCTCGCTGTCCGTGCGGCCGTCCGTGCCCCTGTCCTCGCCGCACTCCGCAGCGAGAGCTGATCAGCCGGCAGAGTCGAAGTGCTTCCCGCCCCACGTTAAAATAACGATTCGGGCCCGCGCCTTCAGGCTCCTCGTGATCTCGTCCATTGCTCCAGCAACCACGATGTAACAGTCCAATTTCAGGTTTCGACGTCAAGTGGTTCAATTGAGTGATTCAGGGGGTTATCAATGGACATCGCCACACTGACCTAGTATCTTGTAAAAAATATCAGGCGACCGAGCCCGCGCGAACCGCTGATCAGGTTGTTGGTCCAATTCGTTCAAGTGACCGTCG
>JBEIMN010000309.1:0-4602 GCA_040378705.1 Acidobacteriota bacterium | reverse complement strand
CGATTCGAACACACGCCCGGACAGTGATTGCGCGTGTTCGACCTGATTTTTGACTCGATTCCCGACATTCAGTTTTTTCGGATTTGGCTTTTTCAAATTCGGGATTCAGGTGCGGATTACACTTTTAGTTTTGCTTTTTTGTCTTTTAAGTTCAGATTAATGAGGGAGCCGATCAGTGATCGGCGAATGTAAACAAACAGGTTTCAGCTCGAATAACGATGGTGTCCCTCCCTGCCCGTGGTTATTTCGACTGTAATGAGAGTGTGTGGAATCAAACCACCCACTTCCAGGAGGAGAAACATGATTTTTGCGAGACGAATGCTTGGTCTGATGCTCGCGGTGCTGCTGATCGGGATCGGGGCACAGGCGCAGACCTTACGCTCGACCGATGATCCTCGCAATCAGGCTCCCACGGTCAACGGCGGAACGGGACTCTTCAACGTCTACGATGCCCAGACCCTGCGGAAAGGCGAGTTCAGCTTTGGGTTCTATGCGAACCACTTCCACCGTGATCCGGGTGACATCCGTTTCCAGGTATACCCGGTCAACTTCCAGGTCGGATTCAACGACTATCTCGAGTTGTTCGCGAATTTCGAGTCCTACAAGACGGTTTCAGTGGGAAGCCCGGCGCTGCTGAGTGGTTTCTACATGCCGGACGTACGGACGAAGACGCTGAGCGCCGGTCGGCTGGTGATCGTTCCAGGCCAGAATTCGGCGTCGGTGCTGCTGGGTGATCCGTGCGGCAACGGTGGGTTCCCCGGTCCCTGCACGGTTCCGGGTTCGCGCAATATTGGTCCATTCACCGCGCGTGCGAGCGGCAACAACACGGCGGTCTACATCGGTCTTGGCGCTCCGGTGGGTGGCATACTTCCGGCGCTCGTCCCGAACGCCAATCCGAGCTACAACCCGGCGGCTCCGTTCATTTCGCGCTTCACTGGTGTCGGAATGGGTGATGTCTGGCTTGGGGCGAAGCTGCGGCTGACGGCTCCGAAGAGTGCCTTTGGCTTCGCGCTGATCCCGCTGGTCAAGATTCCGATCGTTCGTGATCTCTATCCGGGCCTCGAGAATGGCCGGAGCACCGGCGCGCTCGACTTCGGAATGATCGCAGCGTTTGATGGTCGGTTGAGCAAGTTCGTCAATCTGAGCACGAACGTCGGTTTCATTAAGAAGGGTGACCCGCTGGCGAAGTTCATGAACCTTGGCCCGCTCTGTGCGGGATGTTCGGTGATTCAGGGTTTCGGACGCAGCGAGAAGTCGCTCGATCTTCCGAACGAGGTTCGGGCCGGAGTCGCGATCGATTTCCCGGTCAGTCAGTATCTGCAGTTCATCGCCGAGGTCAACACGACTGCCTACATTGGTGCGCGTACTCCGTCGGTGATCTACAACAGCCCAGTCGATTTCGTCGGTGGAGCACGCATCTTCCCGACGCGCTGGCTGTCGATTTCAGCCGCTTATCAGCGTCATCTGAACAATTTCAGCGATCTGAACCGTCGTTTCAGCACGAACGGCTTCATTGCCGGCCTCTCCTTTGGCCGGACCAACAAGCGTGAAGAGCCGGTTCTTCCGAACCAGGCGCCGACGGTAACCCTTTCGGTTGGCGGGATCACGAAGGGATCGAACGATCTGCTTCGCGAGTCGGCGACGACGGTCTGCGCGGGCGACAAGGTTGCGTTGAGCGCGTCGGCGGCCGATCCGGATGGCGACACGCTGCTCTACAAGTGGTCGGCGACGGGTGGTCGGTTCACCTCAGATGGTGGAACGGGCAACACGTTCGACACGACGGGCCTCGCGCCCGGCGAGTACACGATCACGGTCGAGGTGGATGACGGATGTGGATGCGTCGCCTTCGACTCGAAGACGATCACGGTGACAAGCTGCCCGGCGTTGACGGTCTGCTACGAGCCGAACCTGAAGGTGTCGGCAAGCAAGTCGACGGCCGATGCGGGTGAGAAGATCACGGTCTCGACGACGGGTGTGACGGGTGGCCGCAACTATGGCAACGTCGCCTACAAGTGGACGACGTCAGCCGGTTCGATCAGTGGCCGCGGAACGAGTGCGACGATCGACACGACCGGGGTCACCCCTGGCTCGACGATCGAAGTGATGGTCAAGGCGACCTCTGATGTCGGAAGCTGCTCGGCGAGCGGTGCGACGCGGTTCTCACTGCGTGTTCCGGCGGCGCCGCCAAAGCCGGTGGCGACTGAGTTGGGCCAGTGCTCGACCTTCAAGCGGAACAATGCCCGCGTCGACAACGTCTGCCTCGATCTGTTGAAGCGTGTCATCACGGCGATGCAGAATGATGCGGGCGCGAAGCTCCTGATCGACTCCTACCAGGGTCCGAAGGAGAAGGCGAAGAAGCTCGACGTCACGCGCGGCAAGAACGTGCGCGACATGCTGGCGGATCCGAACACGGTCCTCGGCACGAGCATCGACGCCAACCGCATCTCGGTTCGTCCGGGTGGGGTCTCGACGGGTACTGAGCAGGTCAGGCTGTGGCTGGTTCCAGCCGGGGCCAGTGATCCGGCAGGTCCGGCGGTTGCGGATGTCGGCCCGCTCAAGGTGACGAAGAAGGCGAAGCGCGGACGGCGCTAGTCGACTGAATTGCCAATTGGCAATCAAACCTGAGGCAGGCGATTTTCGAATCGCCTGCCTCTTTTGTATCCGCCAGGGATATTCGAAGGGTAAGGACCATGGAGAATGTGGAGGCTGGAAAGATCGCCAGTCGGGTGAGTACGATGGTCTTCATCGCCGCGCTGATAATTGGTGTCTGGGTCAGATTTGAGCGGATCGAGCTCAAGCCACTGCATCACGACGAGGGGGTCAACGCCTTCTTCCTGCTCAATCTGGCACGTCAGGGCAATTACAGATACAACCCGGACAATTATCACGGTCCGACCCTCTACTATTTTGCGCTGCTTCCGATCTATCTTTTGGGAGAGCGGGATCTGGCGTTGCGTGTCGTGCCGGCGATCTTCGGGGTGTTGACGATCGGGATGGTCTGGCTGTTGCGGCGGCGTCTGGGCAGGATTGGAACACCGGGAGCGGCACTGCTGATGGCCGTTTCGACCGGGCTTGTCTACTATTCACGCGACTTCATCCACGAGATGATCTTCGGCTGTCTCTCGCTTGGGATCGTGACGGGAGCGGTGAAGTATGCTGAGAATAGAAAATTTCGCTACTTCCTGATGAGTTTGGCCAGTACGGCGCTTCTTTTCGCGACGAAGGAGACGGCGATGGTCACGGCGGGAGTGCTGCTGCTGGCAGTTCTGGCCGCGACGGTCTGGGACCTCGTCCGGCGAAGGCCGACGTTCACGGCGGCAGGAATCGAGATTCGACAACTACTGTCCGAACTCCGGCCTTCCCTGGACTTCACGCTCGCCGGGCTGATCATCTTCGTCTTCATCTTTGTTGTCTTCTATAGTTCAATGTTCAACGAGTGGTCCGGGGTGACCGACGCGATAAAATCGCCCTGGGGATGGACGGTTCGGAGTCGGACGGAGCACCTCAAGGGTTTCTGGTACTACGCCGGCATCCTGCTCAAGTTGGAGCTTCCGCTGCTGATCGGAGCGGTTATTGGAGGAGTTCTGATTGCCTGGCGTGGGTCGAGGTTCTGGCTCTTCGTTGGGGCCTGGACGTTTGGAATATTTCTCGCCTATTCGCTGATCGGGTATAAGACGCCGTGGCTCATCGTCAACCTGCTCATTCCGATGGCGCTGCTTGGCGGATACGCGATGGAGAGGCTATTTGGCAGGGAGATCAGGCTGGATTCCGGGCACGACAGGATCTCCAGTCTGGTCAGGATTGCGGTCTTGATCGCGACCATCTCCGGGATCGCGCTTGGGGGCAAAATAACGCGCCACATCAACCTGGTCGATTTCGATGATAACCGAAACCTGAGTGGCTTTTTTGCCGAAACCGGAAAGCGGCTCAGGCTGAAGCCATATCTCGACGATCTCTCCGGTTACGTCTATGTTCAGACCGACCGTGATATTCTAAACCTGGTCAGCCTGATTGAAAATGAGGCCGCCGCGAGCCCGGAGCGCAAGAATACGGCCATTTTCGTCTGCTCACCCGACTATTGGCCACTTCCCTGGTACCTGCGTGACTATCCGGCCGTCACCTACAGTGGAAATCTGCCCTCTTTTGACGCGCAGGGAAATCCGGCAATTGGCCAGCGTCTGATCATTGCCAGTGCGGGTCAGGCAGGCGATTTTTCAGGGGCGAGCGGCTACCGTGCAAGTCCGACGAGCTATGTGCTGCGTCCCGGCGCCAATCTGATGCTGCTCGTCAGGGATCCAGATGCTGAAAACGAACAACTCAATCATCCATAGGAAAGTGAGGCAAACCATTGAAACATAATGAAGGATTTGAAAAACTTTGCGAGGAGGCCAGATCGCGCGTCAAAGAGTTGACGATCGATGATCTCCGTCAGAAGCAGTCGGAAGGGGCGGAATTTCACCTGCTCGATGTCCGCGAAGATCACGAGTGGGAGAAGGGGCGCATCCCGGGGTCGCACCACCTTGGTCGCGGAATCATTGAGCGTGACATCGAGACGCTGATCCCGAATCAGGAGGCGGAGATTATTCTCTACTGTGGTGGGGG
>JBEIMN010000308.1:0-4609 GCA_040378705.1 Acidobacteriota bacterium | reverse complement strand
GCGTCGATCTCGTTCTGCGTCAGAAACTCGCTCGGCGTCAACTCCAGAATATCGAGCCCACGCGCGATCTCCGACGAGTAGATGTAACCGTTGTACCAGTATGTCGACCACGGCCCGCCCAGCACCAGCATCTTCGGATCGACCGCGCCCCGGTCGAAGTACCCGATCTCGACCGGCCGCTTCATATCCGTGAAGTCCATGATCGAGATCCCTCCCTGGTACCACGCCTGCACCTTAATGTCCCGCCCCGGCACCGGAACCAGCGAGCCATTGTGCGCGACGCAGTTTTCGTTATCACCCTGGGCGGCCGGCAGCTTGTAGTAGCCCGCGAAACTCAGCTTCTCACCGTTTAAATTGAAGAGCGCGTTCGCTCCCCATTTGTTCGGATCGTTCGGCCGGCAGCGCGCCCCGAGCCCGCCACCCCATTCATCCGTGAAGACGACCTTCTTTGCATCGTTCGAAAACGATGCTGAGTGCCAGTAAGCATAGTTCGGATCATTGACCGCATCGATCCGCTTTGGATTGACCGGATCCTTGATGTCGAGCAGGATGCCATTCCCCGAACATGCCCCGGCCGCGAGCCCCTTCTCCGCGTAAACAGTAATATCGTGGCACTGGTCGCTGTCGGTCGCCTTCTCGGTTCCGTGCGAGCCTCCACTGTTGAGCGCGTTGATGACGCCAGACCGCGAATCCATAAAGACACGCGGGCTCGAGACGATCTTCGCACTCTGCGGTGCGGCCAGTGGCACCTTGATCACCTCGATCCGGAAGAGCGAAGTGTTCGGGTCCTTGTCCGGCATTTCACCGGAGCATCCCGGCAACTCCTCGCTCTGTCTCACAAACGATGTCCCCGAGACATAAATGTAGACGTTCTGCGAATCCTTCGGATCGACAACCAGCGTGTGCGTGTGCGAGCCGCGGCAGGTCTGCACCGCCGCCACCTGACGCGGACGCCGAATATCGGAGATGTCGAAAATGCGCACCCCGCGGAATCGCTCCTTCTGCGGAGCCGGGATCTGCATCACATTCTTCGCGCTCTCCGCCGGCGGCGTCGATGGGAATCCCTGTACACCACAATCCACCCGCCCATTTGGCATCTCAACCGACATAAACATCAGGTTCTTATGGACAGAGACGTCGCCCTGACCACCCGGACAGACCATCGAGGTCACAAGACTTGCCCGGGCCGGGTTGGCGATGTCGTAGATGTTCACGCCATAAAAATTGCCCATAAAAGCGTACCGACCCTGAAAGGCAAGGTCAGAGTTGGCAAATGCCAACTGTGCCCGAACGGTCTGCATCGCCTTTGGCAGCGAGGCCGGATTCGGAATGCCAAGCATACTCAGTGTCTGCCCAACCTTCGGATCATCCGGACTCGTTATCCCAAGTTGAAACGCATCCGGCTTTTTGAACAGCGAGACGTGGCGAAGCCCACGCGCGACCGACTCTGCATCGTAAAGGCCTGGCTTGAGCCTGAAGCGCGGATCACCCGTATCCGATCCGGTCATCCCCGCCGGCAGCGGCGGCGCCGCCTGCGGCGCAAAGGGATCACTCTCCGCCTTATTCTGCTCCGGCTTCTGCTCCGGCGCCGGATTCTGTGCCGACGCGCCTGTTGTCGTCACAAAGCAGAGCAAAAGGCTCGCCAAAAGCAAAAATGGTCCTGTCAATTTTCTATTAATCGGGCTTCTGTTCATCGGGTCCCCTTCGTTGGTATTTTTTCAATCATAGTCTGCATAATGCGTATCTCAGCGCGCTGACCACTGTCGACATCCGTGGCAAAGTTGAAGAGCTCTGCCTCCTGACCCGCGCCGGCGGCGGCGAAGAGATCCCTGACCATCGTCAGCGCGCCGCCGT
Source organism: Acidobacteriota bacterium (assembly GCA_040378705.1). Lineage (GTDB taxonomy): Bacteria > Acidobacteriota > Blastocatellia > RBC074 > RBC074 > CAIOZW01. The sequence continues at coordinate 2,755 of JBEIMN010000308.1, read as the reverse complement.
GATGCTGGATCATCCCCTCAAGAAAGAGTCGGTCGAACTCTGCTCCACGCGCCGCGGCGAGCGCCTCCATCTGGCTGGCACTGAGCATGCCGGGCATCATATCGTGTGACATATGCTCGTGATGTTCGTGCTCGCCGCCGCCAGAAATATCGTAGCCGCGTGACAGCAGCCACCGCTTCATAAACCTGATCTCATCCGCCTGCGAATGGCTGATGCGCGCACCAAGCGAGCGCACATTGCTGTTGCCGGTGTGCGATTCGATCAAGGCTGTCATCTCGACCGCCTGCGCGTGATGGGTGATCATTCCCTGCATGAACTGCACGTCAGCCGTCGCAATCGGCATCAACTGACCAGTCGTCCCGCGTGGCAACTCACGTGTACTCTCTCCCGGTGCCCCCGGTTGGACGACAATCGACCTCACCGGAGTCCGCCGCTGGCCATATCCCTCCAGCGGCAGAAGAACCGCGAACACGATCGCCGCCATCATCACCGCTCCCATTGATCCATTTGATCCATATCTGATTCCGGCGCTAATAGTCATATCCAGCTCACCATAAATCACAATCAGTTTTTACCAGGATAGTTAAATCGTATCGACGCCCGTCAGTCTACACCACGCTTCAACGATGAATCCAGTTGCCAGCAGATGCTCACATTTCACTTCCCGAAATTTTACTGCCGAACCTGCTGACTGCCGCAAACTAAAGATCAGGAAAAAACGAGCGAGTTCATTGCCCCGACTTCCGACCGGAATCAAAGACTGGTAATATCTGCCCCCAATGCCGATAGCGACAATATTGCTGGTAAAACTGGAAACTGGTCGATCATCACCTCGACCGGACTGTCCGATCATTTTCTGAACATAAATTGACAAAGGAGCTTACGATGCAGCGACTGCACGTGGATGGATGGTTATGGCGAGTGGCGGCGCTGGTTCTGTTGCTGGCGATGGTCAGTCTTCCTGTTGGCCGTGTAGTCGAGGCCGAGCCGGAGTCGCGTCCCAATATCATCGTTATGATGTCCGACGATATGGGCTGGTCCGACATCGGCTGCTTTGGCGGTGAGATCAACACCCCGAACCTCGATCGCCTGGCGGCCAACGGTCTCCGCTTTACACAGTTCTACAACACTGCCCGCTGCTGCCCGACGCGGGCGAGCCTGCTGACCGGGCTCTATCCGCACCAGGCGGGCATCGGCCATATGATGGAGGATCGCGGCCACGACGGCTATCGCGGCGACCTCAACCGCAACGGAGTGACGATCGCTGAAGCGCTCAAGCCGGCTGGCTATGCGACCTATGCCGTCGGCAAGTGGCACGTCACCCCGGCAGCAACCCCCGATCAGTTCAAACATACTCACAACTGGCCGCTCCAGCGTGGCTTCGAACGATACTACGGCACAATCCACGGCGCGGGCAGTTACTATGACCCAAGCGCTCTCGTCCGCGACAACCAGCCGATCACCGTCGCCAACGATCCCCAATACCGGCCAAAAGAGTACTACTATACCGATGCGATCACCGACCACGCCGTCCGCTTCATTCGCGAACATCCGCAGCAACGTCGTCAATCACCATTCTTTATGTATGTCGCCTACACCGCTGCCCACTGGCCAATGCATGCCCCGGAGGCTGAGATAGCCAAGTACCGCGGTCGTTATGATCGTGGCTATGGCGCCTATCGCGAAGCGCGACTGCAAAAGGCCCGCCAGCTTGGGCTGCTCGATCCGCGCTGGATACTCTCTCCAGCCGCAGAGGACTGGGCCACAGTCGAGGACAAGGAATGGGAGGCGCGCGGCATGGAAGTCTACGCTGCAATGATCGACCGCATGGATCAGGGCATCGGCCGCATCCTCGCAACACTGAAAGAACAGGGGCAGCTCGAGAACACGCTCATCTTCTACCTCCAGGATAACGGCGGCTGCGCCGAGCAGAACGGCCGAACCAGCACGCCGCGCAACCCATACTCGACCCGCGCCGCGACCACACCCTATCCGGCCATGACCGCCGATACACCGCAGTATGGCTCAACCCCGCAGCAGACTCGCGACGGACGCGCAGTACTCATGGGGCGTGGAGTTATGCACGGGCCAGATGATACCTATATCGCCTATGGTCGCGGCTGGGCCAACGTCTCCAATACTCCCTTCCGCGAATACAAACACTGGATGCACGAGGGAGGCATCTCGACTCCACTCATCGCGCACTGGCCGCGCGGCATCTCACGACTGCGCCGTGGGAAGCTCGAGAGCGCGCCCGGCCACCTCATCGACCTCATGAGCACGGCGATCGATGTCAGCGGCGCGCGCTATCCAAAGGAGTATGCCGGACAGTCCATCCAGCCAATGGAGGGCGTCAGCCTCCGCCCCGCCTTTGCCGGCGGGAAGCTTGGCCGCACACAGCCACTCTTCTGGGAACACGAGGGGAACCGCGCGATCCGTGATGGCCGGTGGAAGCTGGTCGCCAAAGAGAAGCAGCCGTGGGAACTCTATGATATGGAGGCCGACCGGACGGAGATGAATAATCTCGCCGCTCGTGAGCCGGCCACCGTTCGTGAACTCGTGGCGAAGTGGAACGCCTGGGCCGCCCGCGCGCGCGTCCTGCCGCTCGGCCAGTGGCGCGCCGCCGCCGGCCCGCCGGCAGGTAACTGAGACGGTTACGATTAGGCAGTAGAACATCGCATAACACTATCCCGGGGAGGCTGTGACCTCCCCGGTTGTGTCTCTGGACAAATATTGTTCACAAAATGACTTTAGT
>JBEIMN010000307.1:0-4620 GCA_040378705.1 Acidobacteriota bacterium | reverse complement strand
GTTGCGAATCTCGGTCACAGAGCCGAGCGGGATCTGCCTTGCCCCAACCAGAACGGCGGAGATCTGTGCCGGATCGCGGCGAAACTGCGGCGCATACCGAACTCGGACCGGGAATCGTTGCCGGCCCTCGATCGTCATCGTCAGGCTCTTCTCCCCGACCGCTTTCTCGATTGCCTCCTGTACCTCGCCAACCCCGATTCCATAGCGGGCCGCCGCCGCGCGGTCGATCCGGATGTTGAGGTATGGTGCACCGGCGATCTGTTCGGGATAGACATCACTCGCCCCCTCGATCACGCGCAGGGCCACGGCGGCAATCTGCGCGCGCTCTTCGAGCACCTTCAGGTCACTGCCAAAGATCTTCAATCCCACCTGAGTCCGGATGCCGGTCGCGAGCATGTCGATCCGGTTGCGGATCGGCTGCGTCCAGATATTGGTTACCCCAGGCAGGCTGACCGCCGCATCAAGCTCCGTCACCAGACGCTCCGGCGTCATCCCTGCCCGCCATTGCCCGCGCGGTTTGAGATGGATCACCGTTTCAATCATGTTGGTCGGCGATGGATCGGTCGAAGTCTCTGCACGGCCCGGCTTCCCGACCGCCCACTCCACCTCCGGGAAACTCTTGATGATCCGATCCTGCTGCTTCGTGATGTCGAGCGCCTGCGATAGCGAAATGCTCGTATCCGTCACCGGCATGAAGAGCAGATCCCCTTCGTCGAGCGGTGGCATGAACTCTTTGCCCATGATGTGCATCCGATCGAAGAGACTCCCCAGCAGCGGCAGGTTGGCATTTCGCGCCGCCGGCAACCAGGCGGCAGTCGTGGCCAGCAGCACCGCAATCCCGAAGAGAAGCGCCGCGATTCCGAGCGTCGCCCGGCGGTGGCCGAGCGCCCAGCCGAGTGTCGGGCGGTAGAGTCGCTGCAGAACCCGCATCACCCGGTTGTCCTCTTCGCGATGAAACTTGCCCCCCAGCAATAGTGTGCAGAGCACCGGAACAAAGGTGATCGAAATGATCGTCGCCCCGACCATCGCAAAGGTCTTCGTGAAGGCGAGCGGATGGAAAAGTTTGCCCTCCTGGCCCGTTAGCGCGAAGACCGGAATAAAGGCGAGCACAATGATCGCCATCGAGAAGAAGACCGGCCGTCCAACCAGCTTCGTCGCTTCCCGTACTGTCTCAAGCACCAGCGCCCGGTCACGCGGATCAACCTTGCGCTGCTCCAGATACCTGAAACAGTTCTCGGTGACGACGATCCCGGCATCGACCAGCACCCCGATCGCGATCGCAATACCCGCCAGTGACATCAGGTTTGAGGAGATTCCAAAATATCTCATCATCAGGAATGAGACGAGAATCGAGAGCGGTAATGGCAGCGTCACGATCAGAATCGACCGGAAATGGAAAAGGAAGATGATGTGCGCGAGCGTGACGAGGATGATCTCCTCGATCAATGCCCACTTCAGCGTCTCTGTCGCCCGGTTGATCAGCTCTGTTCGATCATAGAATGGCTCGATCCGCACCCCGGCTGGCAGCCCCGTCTTCAACTCCCCAATCTTTCGTTTCACCCCCTCGATCACCGTCAGCGTATCGACACCGTACCGCGCCACGACCACGCCGCCAACCACCTCAACCCCATTCTTGTCGAGCGCCCCCTGCCGAAAAGCACCCCCCAATCCGACTGTCGCGACATTTCGCACGTAGATTGGCGTCCCATTCCGCGTCGCAACGACGATATTTGCGATATCGTCTGTCGATTCGATCAGTCCGAGCCCACGGACCACCGTCCAGGTTCCGTTCGCTTCAATGACATTCCCGCCGACATTCGTGTTGCTCCGCTCGACTGCCATCACCACTTCACTCAGCGGCAGATCGTACCCGCGCAACTTGTTCGGATCGACATCGATCTCATACTGCTGTACCCAGCCCCCAACACTGCCAACCTCCGCCACTCCGGGCACCGCATTCAGCTGGTAGCGGACGAACCAGTCCTGGATCGATCGCAACTCGACCAGGCTGTGATGATCACTCTCGAGGGTGTACCAGAAGACCTGGCCGACCCCGGTCGCGTCTGGCCCCAGCATCGGCTTCACCCCGTCCGGCAGTGACCCCGTCACCAGCGTCAGCCGCTCCAGTACACGCGTTCGCGCGAAGTAGAGGTCGAGGCTCTCCTCGAAGATCACATTGATCATCGAGAACCCAAAGGCCGACTGCGACCGCACCACCTTCACCCCTGCCAATCCCTGCAGGTTGACGGTCAGCGGATAGGTGACCTGATCCTCAACCTCCTGCGGACTCCTCCCCGGCCAGTCGGTGAAGACGATCACCTGGTTCTCACTCAGATCCGGAATCGCATCGATTGGTGTCGTTCGCAGTGCCCAGTAGCCCCATCCTGCCACCCCAAGAAAGAATACCAGCACCAGAAACCGGTTCCGCAGCGAAAGGTCGATCAGTCTCTCGATCATAAATCACCTGCCCGATTCGGTTATCTGACATTGACCGCAAATGTGAACTGGTTGCCGCCGCCCGGCCCCTCGTAACTCAGCTTCGTCTGCCACGTTCCCTTCATCTCCATTGCCACCGTGCCACGATAGACTCCCGGCCGGTTTGTCGTCGTCAGCGCCGCCTCATTCTTCATGTACGGCATCGAGCCCATCGCTGGCATATCGAAGTAGAGCGTGATCGCTCCCGCCTCGACTGCCCCCCCCTGATCGTTCCGCAACTCGAGTGTAAACTCGTTCTGCCCTTCACTCAGGTATCCATTGCTGTTGGACAGGATTGCTGTCACCCCGTTACTGCCCGACCTGGCAATGACAGACCCCACCGGAGTCTCTACCGTCGACTTGTTGCAGCCTCCCATCAGACCAGCCACGACAAGCGTCACAAACACCAGATAATAACGACCAATCGCACTCTTCATTCTTCTCTCCCCACTATTATTTGATTGAAATCGATCCGCCGACCATCTTCATCGAGCAGGTATAGGTCAATTCACCAGACTTTACCGGGGTGAACTCGATCACCACCGGCTCATTCAGCGGCAATTTGCGGGTAATATTGTAGCTCTCGATCACTACTTCAGTCGCGCACGTCACCTCGACCTTGCGAATGAAGGTAAGCCGGGCCGGAATTCCCCGTCGTAGTTGCACCTTCTGCGGCTGATACCCCTTATCGGTTAGTGTAATCGTCGCTTCCTGTATGCGCGGACGAGCCGGTCGAATCGGACGAGCCTCGCCGATCTGCGGCAGCAGGAATAAAGAAAAGAGAACGAATAAAGTCATCGCTCGCATGGAAATACTCCCTGAAATGTTGATTATTGAACTGTAAAACTGAGCGTACAATTGGTGCTCAGTTCACACACTTGTCCTGAAAGGGGGGTCTAAATCCGAAAAGAGTGTTGCTGGATATACGTTCCACTTCGATCGAGGGGCTTGGGAAGGGAGGTGCATAGCTGCCTGAGCGTAATGGCCCCGGACGGCTTCAGCATTAAATGACGAATCTGCGCTCCATCGTGGCCGCTCCAACCACTCGCTGGAAGCGAGGATGTGACGCGGGACTTGCCATCCCCACAATCGCAAAGCTCAGCGTCATCGCAAAGATCAATGGATGTCGTGAAGAGCCGATCCCTGTCCCGATCAGTCTGGCCAGATGAACCGCAATCGTCGGTGGCGACACCAGCGGCACAACAGGTCATCATGGCATCGTTCCCACAGCATTGCATAACACAACCCTGCCACGGCAGCAGCATAATGATGATCAGGAATGTCAGGGGCAAACGCTCAAACACAGCCCAAGCTTAACAGAGTAAATCGTGAATCGCCAGTCTCGATTAGTGATCTTTTATCTCTGGCCCCGGTTCGTACTTCGATCAACTCCGCTCAATTGGATCGGCGGGGCCCAATATCGGCCCGGCCCGATCAGGTCGCCTCATCGCCATCCTTTTATAATCATAATATCGCTGAGCTGGATATTGACCAGACAGACGGCATATTGTCGGTTATTGGAAGAGACTGCCAACGATGGAGCCCCCTCCGATCCGAGTCGAACGCCATCATCGAGCCGTCGGGCGAGAATCTTGGTGTCGTATCAGCCAGCGGTGAATTGATCTGACAGGATGCTCTGGCCGGATTCGTAACCTTGATCAGCGTGTCTCGCTGCTCATAGACTCAGGCGAGCATGTTCGCTCTCCGTGGAGAGTGCCGGATAACACTCAGTCCCAGGAAGGGCTGTCAGTGGAATCGGAAAATCGATCGGGCCAGGCGATGCCGATTGAATTAATCCTGACCTTCTGGCGAGGTAGATTCCGACGCTCACCAATGATAATTCCACCGACTAACCGGACGGATCAAAAGTTCATTGGCTGGATGTTTTTTTCTGTAATTATCGTGAATTTACATTTATTACAATAACTTTGCCCGAGCCTTACAACCTTGCTCCGGCTATTCTGGCAGGATAGTCCGATCGAATTTAAATTCACAGGCAGTTTAGTACGGAGGAAGTGATATGAAGAGTCTTCTATTGGTAGCAATTCTCGTGTCCGTTGCCGCAACGGTTCCGGCGCAGGATAAGACGTTCAATTTCAGCGGAAACTGGACACTGGATAAAGATCGGACGAAGGATCTGCCGGC
>JBEIMN010000306.1:0-4627 GCA_040378705.1 Acidobacteriota bacterium | reverse complement strand
CTGACTGCCACGCGCTTACTCGCGATGCTAAACAATACCATACAATTTTCTCAATCCAAGTCCCACATTTTTCTGACAGTAATTTTTGATCTTTTTTTCCCACCTGGCATATCATAAATTCACAATTGAAGTGGACACAGACCCCGATTATGACCCAATGGATGACCCAATGGATGACCCAATGGATAACCCACTGCATGACCCAATGGTCGCGCCGGTCCTGATGCGGTCTGCTTCGGATTGTTCACGCGCAGGGATGGCAACTTTTGCCAAAATAATTTACAACTAGAGGCTTGGTTATCAATTAGCGACCAGAGGGTAGCGACCAGAGGGTAGCGACCGGAGGGTAGCGACCAGAGGGTAGCGACCGGAGGGTAGCGACCGGAGGGTTGATCAACAAAATGCTGAATAAAAAGATGAATGAAATAATACGTGTCATCATCGAATGGAAATATCCCTGCGTCCTTATCGCCACACTGCTGCTCGCGATAAGCGGCCAGTCGCTTCTGGCCACAAGTCTGGCTGTGGGCGCGGGCCAGGTCCGGACAAGCCAGAGCAACGAGAACGGCCAAACAATTAAGACAATTAAAAAACTTCTGATTGCTCATCGTGGCGCGTCATCATACGCACCGGAGCATACGATTGCCGCCTATCGACTTGCCATCGACCAGGGCGCCGATTTCGTCGAACAGGATCTTCAGATCACTCGCGACGGAGTTCTCGTCTGCCTCCACGATTCGACCCTCGAACGAACGACCAACGTCGAAGATCTATTTCCTGATCGGTTCCGGCGCAACAGGCCATCCGGGCAGCAGACCGAAGAGCAGGCCCGGCACTGGTACGTCGCCGACTTTACACTCGCCGAGATCAGGCAACTCGATGCCGGCTCCTGGTTCGATCCAAAATTTGCCGGTGCACGCGTCCCAACCTGGCAGGAGGCGATCGATCTGATTCGTGGCCACGCCGGAATCTATCCCGAAACCAAGGGCCCGGAATTCTACGACAAACAAGGTTTCGACATGGAACGAATGGTCATGGAGACTCTTCGCCGGAACGGACTCGACCAACCCGGCACCGATCCTCGCACTCCGGTCATCATCCAATCCTTCTCCGCCGCCGGTCTGCAAAAACTCCACTCCAAACTCAGGTGTCGACTCCCGCTCATCTTTCTGATCGGCACTGATAAGGATGGTGAGCTCCTGACCGCCGCCGGACTCAGGCGAATCGCACAGTTTGCAACCGGCATCGGTCCGTCCAAGGGGCTGATCGCCGCCAACCCATCCATTGTCACCAACGCCCACCAGGCCGGACTGACCGTCACTCCATACACTTTCCGCTCCGCCAATTCATCCCCCTTTCCGAATGTCCGGGCGGAAATGGAACAATTTCTCTACACATTCGGTGTAGATTCTCTCTTTACGGATAATCCGGATCAGTTTCCACGCCGGGATTGATGAGTCCCGACAACAGGAGGGCCGACAACGGGTCACACCCTCCTGACATACATTCTGTTTCGGATAACCCGTTTACAACCAGAAAGGAGATATCTGCCATGCCAGCAAAAAAAGCCTCCCCCGCCATAGCCGAAGACAAGACCATCCCCGTTGGCCGCAAGGCACCCGCCTTCAGCCTCAAAAACGCGGCGGGTAAGACCGTCAAACTGTCAGATTTCAAGGGGAAAAAGGTTGTTCTCTACTTCTACCCAAGGGATCTCACCCCCGGCTGCACCACCGAGGCCTGCAATTTCCGTGATGACTATCTCGCACTCCAGGATAAGGGCGCCGAAGTGATCGGTGTCAGTGCCGATGACGTCGCTTCACACCTCAAGTTCACCGAAAAGCACGACCTGCCCTTCAACCTGCTCTCCGATCCTGACCACACGATGATCGAAAAATATGGCGCCTGGGGAGAGAAGAGTATGTATGGCAAGAAATACTGGGGAGTGATGCGCATCACCTACCTGATCGATGAGGAAGGCACGATCGCCCACGTCTTTCCAAAGGTCAAGCCCGAGAGCCACAGCAAGGATATCCTCGCTCTGCTTTAAATGCAGTGATCCTGATATGACATACTGTTTCGGCCAATTCAGCCTTGACAAGAAATCTCGCAAGCTCCTCTTTGATGGAGTACAAGTTGCAGTCAATCAGCGTGGTATCGACATCCTCATCCACCTGATCGAGCAGAATGGCGCGACGGCTTCAAAGGAAGATATCCTCGCCTCCGTCTGGCCTGATCAGGTTGTCCTGCCCTTGAATCTCGTCAAGCAGATCAGCCTTCTTCGTCGCGCGCTAGGCGAGCTATCTCCAGACTCTGACATCATCCTGACGATCCCCGGTATCGGCTATCGGGTCGAACAATGGGCCGTCGCGCCCCCGACTATTTCGACTAATGAGAGCGAGCTGAGTGCTGAAACTGACCGCGAAGCACCGGCGATCATCCCACCGACCCCACCTGTTGATCCGCCAAAAACGTTTAGCGGATCGATCAGATCGCGCTTTCGCTCACTGACACGACTGCAAATGATCATCACAGTCCTGGTGCTGCTCATCGTCCTGGTTGTCGTTTTTCTTCTGGCAATGGTCCAGCTGGAATTGAAACGGGTTAAGTCCGGCCCGTCAAAGGTCCTCCTCGCCAGAACCAAAGCCAAAGCCAATATCGGCTTCAAGCGCAACCTGAACTACTCTCCCGATGGGAAGTCCATCGCCTACTATCAGTCTGAAGAGCCGGAAGGCCCGGGAGATATCTTCATCCTCAAGGTCGTCGGAGACGAATCAATCCGTCTTCCCTTTGGAGAGAACTCAGATGACCAGGTTGCCTGGTCTCCGACTGGTGAGCGCCTCGCCCTGCTCAGGTCTTTCGGCGAAAGCGCGTCGAAGCGGCAACTGGTAATAACCTCACCCGAAGGTCAAAGCGCCGAGACAATCGCCGAGGTCGCCACCGGAGGGCTCGACTGGGCGCCCGATGGAAGGAGCCTTGCTGTCTGTGACCGCCCCGGTAATCAGAACGGATTGGCCGATCAGATCTGTCCGACCTGCACACGGATCAGCATCATCACGATCGATGGTAAGAGCAGGAGAGATCTGACCGTTCAGTCTGCCGATAGCATAACAAGCGATCATCTGCCACGATTCTCTCCCGACGGATCGATGGTCGCCTTCATTCGCCAAAGTGCTAATAGTACCGGAGAGATCTTCATCGTCGGAGTCTACGGCGGCGAGCCGCGCCAGCTAACATTCGACAAACGGGAAATTTCAGACCTCGATTGGTCCGATGATGGACGTGAAATACTCTTCATCTCAAACCGATCCGGAAACCAGCGGCTGTGGCGCATTTCCGCTGCAAGAACGGCCTCGCCGCCGCTTCCATCACTCATGGCAATGATCAATGGTGAGGTCCGCAACTTCACCATCTCTGGTGCCGGGAACTTTGCCTACATCTCTCCCCCGGCCAGGAATACCGAGATCAATCTGGTTCCGCTTCCTGGTAAGATAATCGATACGATAATTCCCACGATCAATGATCGGAAGAAGGTCCCCTGTTCGATAAACAACACTGGTTACACACACTCACCCCGCTTCTCACCTGACGGGAGACGTGTCACCTTCATCTCGAATCGCTCAGGTTCCGACCAGATCTGGATCTCCAACTCCGACTGCTCCAACCAGCGCCAGATAAGCCTGCTCAATCAGAAAGAAGTCGGTCATCCGGACTGGTCTCCGGATGGAACCAGAATCGCCTTCGATCAGATTGTCGATGGACAATCTGACATCTTCGATATTGAAGTCGATGGTGGCAGTATCCGCAGGCTAACCAACAGCCCGGCAAACGAGACACTCCCCAAATGGTCACGAAACGGACAGGAAATATACTTCTGCTTGTGGAGTGACAATAAAATCGATCAGAAATGCCAGATATGGAAAATGCCGCTCAATGGCGGCGAAGCCCTCGCCATGGCGAACAATAACGAGGGCGAATACGCCGCGCCTGCGAGCGGATCGTACATCTACTTCACTCGCAATGCTCGAATATGGAGAAAGAATACACGTCTCGAAGGTGAGGAACCACTACCGCAACTCCGCGAATTTCCAGTCGGAAACAACTGGAATCTCGTGGCGGACAGCATCCTTCTGATCAGTACAAAGCGTGGTGAAGAGCACACCCTTCGCCGATTCGATCTCAACACGGGGCTGATCGAGCGGATTATGAATTTCGATGGAGTTCTATCCCGGGCTGTTCCCGGACTCGATGTCTCACCCGACGGCAAAATTGTCGCCTTCAACTCGATCACCTCACCGGGCCAGGATATCAGGCTCATTAAATCCTTTCGATGATCCGGTTCGGCGCAGCTGATCACAATGATCGCTCAGCTACAACATTTTCGGGTATAGTAGTTTTTCAATGTGAAGTTTTTCGATTAGATATTGTGAGAACGGCCCCCGCCTCCACCCCTCGACAATCGTCATGTCACTAATCGCACCATAATTGAAGTTGATCGCCAGATAACGATCATCGGAAGAGACACCGATCCCACCAGAATCCGAAGATCGAAATCCATTGATCTCCGCCACACGCTCGATCCTTCCCGATGCAAGATCGAGCCGGTCGATTGCCATCATCGGCCCGGTAT
>JBEIMN010000305.1:0-4627 GCA_040378705.1 Acidobacteriota bacterium | reverse complement strand
GCCACAGAGAGCGAGGCGGCAATCTATCAGCCGGGGGAGGTCGAGGCACGAATATTGCCACTCCAGTCGCTGCAACGGCGCATCCTGCCGGTCGACATCGCCAGGGTCGCCGTCTTCCTTGCCTCTTCCTACTCCGCAGGGATGACCGGCCAGATGGTCAATGTCGATGGCGGCTGGGCGATGTATTGAAATACGGCGAAACTTCAGCCTTTTCGCGGCAGAGCATGGCCCTTTTACGGAGGCTGTCCCAGCGATAATTTCCAGTTCCGCCACTTTTCGGGACGACACGGTGGCACGGGATGAGGTATCCGATCGGGTTGGCGCCAACCGCTGCCCCAACGGCTCGCGAGGCCGTCGGTGAGCCGATCTGCTCGGCAATATTACCGTAGGTTGTGACACCACCGCGCGGTATTCGAATGAGCGATCTCCAGACGGCGAGCTGAAAATCGGTCGCGACCACGATTAAATTGACTGGCTCAACTGGAGCAACACGGCGCGCGAATACCTTCTCCGCCAGCTCCCCGGCCAGCGCGTCATCCGGCCGATCCGCGAGCCGCGGCCAGGTGGCGCGCAGCCGTGCGACCGCCGCCTCACGTTCTGTGACCGACTGGAAACTCAGCTCACAGATTGCGCCGTCCGTCACGCCAATCAGGCACTCACCAAACGGCGTTACCGCGAAACCATAGTCGACCACTTGCCGCCGCAGATCAGCTTTCCCGATTACACAAATATTCGGCAGTTGGTCACAATCTATATTCACGTCCTCTTCGATGGTGAAGCGCCGCGCATTGCCGAGCGGATCGAGCGTGACCGAGGCCGCTACATCGATGAAATCCGCGATCGTCAGCCCTGACCATCGCGCAACTACCGCTTCAATATTTACCAGTTTTACCGGGTTTACTGGTGTGGGCAGTGCGGGCATATTCGGCACGCTCGAATCCCGCATTCCGGCCAGCCAGTCGGTCACCCTGCCCGAAACCGGCCGCTCCTCAGCCCCAGGTGAGGCCGGCAGACAGGCGATCATCCGGCTGATCAGTTCATAATCGTCGAGCATAATAAGGTGATTGTGGGCTTTTGTTTCTCTTGCGCAGGGCAGGGTCTTCAAAGGCCCATCGATCCGGAATCGTCATCAGCTCCGGATCGATGGGCGTGTGTCTGCAAATTCGCTCGAAATGGAGCGAAACAGCGTGACGTGTAATTTGCCAGAGTTAATAGGTTGCGCGGCCGCCCGTCATATCGAAGGTGAAGCCGGTGGTGAAGCTTGCCCCTGGCGAGACGATGAAGGTCGCGATATTGGCGATCTCTTCCAGCGTACCGCAGCGCTTCATCGGAATCTTGTCTGTCATGTAGGTTACCTGCGCTTCCGGCAGCGCATCGACCATCGCCGTCCGAATCACTGCCGGCGCAAGCGCGTTGACGGTGATTCCATTCTCTGCATACTCCTTGCCCTGCACCTTGGTCAGTCCGATCACCGCCGCCTTTGACGCCGAATAGGCAAGCATTCCGGCATTACCCTCCTTGCCGGCGATCGAGGCAATATGCAGAATCCGCCCGTACCCCTGACCAACCATCACCGGCAGCACCGCGCGCGATGTCAGGAAACACCCGTTGACGTTGACGTCAAAGACGAATTTGAAGTTGTCAAACTCGACCTCGTGCGTCTTGATCCCCGTCCTCCCCGTCACTCCGGCACTGTTGACCAGAATGTCGATCCGTCCAAACTCGGCCGTGATCTGTCCGATCAGCGCCGCCACCTCAGCCTCATCCGTCACATTGCACGGAAAGATGCGTCCGTTGGCGCCAACCTCACCGACCACCGCTTCGAGCGCCTCACGCTTCAGATCGACCAGCGCCACCATCGCACCCTCACTCGCCAGCCGCTTCGAAATCGACAGGCCGAGACCCGCTCCTGCCCCGGTGACTATTGCTACCTGACCCTCAAACTGATTTCCCATTTGAAGACTGCCTCCTTGTCATTGAAGTCGTTGAATGAATTATCTGTATATTGACCAGATCGAATCGCGAACTATAGTAACGATCCGCCGCATTGTAAAGCCGTGCCGAAACCACTATCCTTGCCGGCCAGCTATTACTGGCTGACCGGGTTTACTGGCTCCATTTGTGACGCTATTTGTCACGAGGTGCCGGTCATAGCCGAGCGCGATCAGGCGTTCACCGGCCTTCCACACCTCATCCGGCATCTCCTGCTCGATCTGAAAACCGAGTGCCGGGTAGAGTCTGATCCGCTGCAGATCGCCAACCATCAGATTGATCACCAGATCGCGCGGCAGTTCGGCGGTCGGATAGTCGTCAAACGAGATCGGCGGCGTCGAGATGATCGGATCGATCTCCGGCCAGCGCTGCCGAAAGGTCGCATAGGCGCGTCGCTCCATATAAGGTTTCTGGACGAGGATGATCCTGCGCGGTTCAATGCCGAGTTCCGCCAGCCGGCGTCGGCTGAAGTCGATATTCTCCCCGGTGTTGGTCGAATCCGGCTCGAGGATCAGCGCCGCTTCCGGTACGCCAAGGTCGAGGGCGATCTGCGCAAAGACCTCCGCCTCCGGCCGATCAAAGAGCCGCCGCGTCAAAACCCCGGAACCACCCGACATCATCAGTCGCGGCGCCCACCCATCAAGGTATAGCTGTGCCGCATGCGTCGCGACCCTCCGATCGTTACTGCCCAGCGCCAGTATCAGATCGGCCTGCTCCAGTTTATGATTCAGATGGTGATAGTCCCAGATCAGCCTCGCCAGTCGCCCGATCTCTGTTTCATTCTCCAACTCAGACCCGCTCTCTGATTCCAAGAATCCTTGCCATCGTTCCGCCATAGATCTTCTTCCGGCTCTCTTCCGGAACCGCACAGGCATCGAGCATTCGATCAAACTGGGCGATCACTCCGTCAAGATTCTCCGGCGGCTCGTCCGTTCCGAAGACCAGTTTCTCGAAGGCATAGACCGCATCCTTCGAACTGTGCTGCGACGGACCATCCCACCAGAGATACTCCCGGAAGATGCCCGGATTCTTTGCCTTCTTGAGCAGGGAAGAGCCCGTCAGATCGAAGTAGAGGTTCTTCTCCCAGCGCGCGGCCTCCGCCGCCTCCTCGTACCAGGGATTTCCCAGATGCGCCCCCTGGATGACCAGCTTCGGGAAGGAGCGCGCGATCGTGTGCAGGAACGAGGGGCGCATCCGCGCCATCGACGATGGCTCCGGCTCGTCGCTCGCCCCCGAGACGATCCCGGTGTGGAAGAGCGCGACCAGCCCGAGTGACTGCATCACATCGTAGATTGGGAAATAAGAGAAGTCGTCCCAATTCAGCCGCGGTGTATGCATCTTGATTCCCTTGAAGCCGGTCGCCGCGAAGTGGCGCACCTCCTTCACCGCGTTCACGTCATCGACGTTGATTTGACCGTAGGGGATGACGACGTCCGGATGCTCGGCCGCTGCCCGGCGCACGGTTTCAAGATGCTGATAGCGTGTCAGCAGGCAGGCCATTACATTCCGCGGACGGTATACCCTGACCAGCCGGTCGATGTATCCCGGTGTTGGATCAAAATGATGATGCGAATCGATCATGAAGCGTGGCCGTGGGGCGGCTCCATCAGCGTTGCCACTCAGGCACGCAACCGCAATCGCCGACGTGGCCCGGTGCAGAAATTGGCGTCGCGATGGACGATCCTCGGACATGCGTCTCTCCTCGATGATTGGAAGTGCTGACAATTTTTCAGGACAGTGCGGTTATACAACCGAAACGTCGGTTTATCAATTGCTTCACCGCTTCTTCCCCGGCGCTCGTTTATCACTCGCCGGTCGTTCGGGCTTACTGGCCATTCGGAGGGCCATTCGGGGGCCCAGTCGTCGTCTGGAGTGAGAGCGTATAGACGCTCCGCCCGCTCCACGCGCCAATTCCAATTATGTATTCTCCCGTGATCAGCGTCCCGGAGATCGACTCACTCTCACCACTCCGTTTTCCGATAACCGTCACCGGCTCATAGATTCCCTGCGAGTTCTTCTTCAGAAGAATGAGATCGAGATCCGCGCCCGGCAGCCAGCTCAGTTCGATGACTCCGCTGATCCGCTGCATGACACTGATCCGGTAAAGATCGGCCAGCGGCAGCAGGTCGCCGTTCGGGAAGCGGTGAATGAGCTCGCCCGGTTCCCCCTTCGTGATATCCCCTTCGAGGATGCTTGGGAAGATGAGCTCGCTTGCCTGACCGATCATGTCGTTCGGCTCGGCTTCACGCAGGCGCAGCGGCGTTCCTTCAGTAATTCCGAAATTGGAGAACTGGCTCTCCGGTCCGGGGGTATCGGTCTCAAGATCGTAGTTGGTGACGGTTACCTGGACGTTCCCCTTCTGCAATCCCGAAGGAACGGTCGTCACCAGTGTCGTCCCGCCGCTCGCCGCCATCGGGAAGGTGATGTTCGCGATCCGATTATTCTGGTAATAACGGAAAACGGAGATCACTTTCTCGCTGCCGACGAAAGCCTCCTTGTCCGGATCGAAGTAGTTGAGGCCGAAGCCGCTTCCGGTAGCGACCATCAGATCGCCCTCTTTTCCACTTGGATCTCCAGTCGAGCGGTTGGTGAGCTTGCTCAGAATCGGCTTGCCCGGGGGCTCGATCGTCGTCGT
>JBEIMN010000304.1:0-4629 GCA_040378705.1 Acidobacteriota bacterium | reverse complement strand
GGTACAGCGGAGGTCAATCTGCGTTTTCGTCAAAATAAGTTTTAATTTAAAGCAGATGGATGGACCGAGTATTAGCAATTTCCGATTAAAAATTGTCTAAGATGAAAATTGATCTTTCCACAGACTGCTTATCTCTGCTATATTCCACTCAATCTCGCAGAAATGCGACGGGCGGGAGCAATCCTAATGGCAGAGGACCCGCCCGATTACATACTCAGTAAGCAGCCCACAGGTCAGCCATAAAATCTGGCAAATCGGCAATACATTCTAGTACCACCCATTCTTTAGTAATGAATGTTGTCTCAGGAAGGATCAGGCTTTGTCGAAGACGTCTGAGCGATGGAGGCGTGACCGCCAATTAGCAGGATGAGAAAATAAAAAAACCCGCCAGACAATCCCTGATGAACAGGAAACGACTGACGGGTTTTTTATGCCGAAGGGGGGACTCGAACCCCCACGGGTTGCCCCATACGCCCCTCAAACGTACGTGTCTACCAATTCCACCACTTCGGCAAGGGGGAAAACCATTATTGAGCTGGTGTCGCAGCCGGCGTTGCCGCCGGGGCCACACTCGCCGCCGGAGCCAGACTGGCCGCCGGAGAAGGAGCCGGCGTGGGAGTCGGTTGACTCACCGGGGCGTCATCACTGACGACCGAGCTCTGACCATTAAATCCAGGCAGCGAAAAGAGCAGTGCGAGGACCATAAAAAGAACAGCGGCAATGATCGTCGCCTTCTCGAGAGGCTTCTGCGCTCCACGGGGTCCGAAAGCCGTCTGGCTGCCAGCACCACCAAAGGCAGCAGCAACATCGCCGCCCTTGCCTGACTGGAGCAGGATAACCAGCACCAGGAAGATGCAGGTCAGAACAAATATTCCCTTCAGAACGTAGATCAGAATCAAGGTCAGGTACCTTTTTTAGTCTTTCAACTTTACTGTTTGAAACCAGTCTTTCCAACCAGTTCCTAAAATCGATCTCTAAAACCGTATCCGAAAAACTGCATCAGGCTCAAGTCGAAGTAACAAGAAAGCAGAATAACATACTTTGTTACTAATCCAGAAAGCAAAAGCAGTAATCAGCGACAAAAGATCAAAACATAATTCGCTGGTACTCACTGTACCGAGTTACCGCTCGAAGTTGACGAGCTTTGCGAAGCTTTCCGCTTCGAGGCTTGCACCGCCAACGAGAGCGCCATCGATGTCTGCCTCCCTCATCAGGTCGGCAACATTATCAGGTTTGACGCTTCCACCATAGAGTATCCGGGTGGCGTCTGCTGTCTCCTGATCAAAGCGGGTCGCGAGCCACTGCCTGACGAATCGATGTATATCCTGGGCCTGTGCCGGTGACGCCGTGCGACCGGTTCCTATTGCCCAGACCGGTTCGTAAGCGACGATACTACGCAACATATCCTCACTTGTCAACCCGGAAAGACTCTCTTCCAGCTGATTTCCAACAACTTCCTGTTCACGCCCGGCGTCACGCTCATCGAGCGTCTCTCCGACGCAGACAATCGGGGCGAGGCCGAAGTTGAGCGCGGCCCTGATCTTCCGATTGACGACCTGGTTCGTGTCGCCATACATCGAGCGGCGTTCGGAATGGCCGATGATCGCATAGGTGCAGCCAGCATCCTTCAGCATATCACCACAGACCTCACCGGTGTGCGCACCGTGCTTGATCTCGGTCGAGATATCCTGGGCGGCGACGCCAATATTGGTACCCTCGACACGATCAGCGACGGGCTTGATCGAGGTATAGGGTGGAGCGACGACAATCTCGACCTGGCTGGCGTTGGCGACAAGCGGTTTGAGTGCGGTGACCATGGCAATCGAGTCACCAACAAGTTTGAACATCTTCCAGTTACCGGCAATGATAGGTTTTCTCATACACTTCTCCCGTCTGTAAAAAGTTGTTACTTCTCTGTAAGTGCGGCGACGCCAGGAAGCAGATCCCCGGCGAGGAGCTCGAGGGTTGCGCCGCCACCGGTCGAGATGTGAGTAATCTTGCTGGCGAGACCCGATTCGTGGATCGCGGCGACGCTGTCACCGCCACCGATGATCGAGGTCGCATCGCTCTTTTCAGAGGCGGAGGCGACGGCCTGTGCGACGGCACGGGTTCCCATATCGAAGGGAGTCTTCTCGAACATTCCCATCGGACCGTTCCAGATGATGGTCTGCGCTGAGCTGATGACATCGGAGTAGAGTTTGGCGGTTGCGGCTCCGATATCGAGGCCCATGAGATTTGCGGGAGTCGCGGCGACATCGACGGTGATGGCATTGGCACCGTCGTCCGGGTTGGCGGCAACCTGGTGATCGACGGGAAGAAGGAGCTGAACGTTCTTCGCTTTGGCGGCTATTTCGAGGCTCGCGGCGAGATCGGTCTTGTCGAGTTCGACGAGCGATTTGCCAATTTCAAGACCTTGCGCCTTGAGGAAAGTGTAGGCCATGGCGCCACCAATAAGGATCGAGTCGGCCGACTTGAGCAGGTTCTCGATGACCTGTATCTTGTCGGAGACCTTGGCGCCGCCAAGGATGACGACAAAGGGGCGACGCGGGTTGGCAAGCGTCTCGACGAGATAGCGAAGCTCCTTCTCCATCAGGAAGCCAGCGGCGGCAGTCGGGACGCTGGTGGTCATGCCGGCGGTCGAGGCGTGAGCGCGATGGGCGGTGCCAAAGGCGTCATTGACGTAAAGGTCGCAGAGCGACGCAAGCTGGGAGGAGAATACCGGATCGTTCTTCTCCTCTTCGGCGTAGAAGCGCAGATTCTCGAGGAGCGCGACCTGGCCATCGGCGAGGGCGTTGACAACGCTGGTCGCCTCGTCGCCAATGCAGTCTGTGGCAAAGGCGACCGGGTGACCAAGGACGCGTGCAAGGTGCTCGGCAACCGGTCTGAGCGAATATTTTGGATTCTTCTGCCCCTTCGGACGTCCGAGATGGGAGGCGAGAATGACTCGCGCGCCCTTGTCGATGGCATACTGAATGGTTGGAATGGCGGAGGTGATGCGTGTGTCGTCCGTCACCCTGCCATCCTCGATCGGGACGTTAAAGTCGACGCGGATGAAAACTTTTTTACCACTCAGATCGAGATCGCGAATTGAGAGCTTAGCCATGTTTATTCAGTCCTCAGGATAAAATGCATGGGATACACCGTGTAGCAGATGGTTACATCTGGGATTCATTGAACAGTTGTAATGAGCAATCTAGCACAGACTCAGCAGTCTCGGCAACGACTCGGAGATTGATCAGCGCTTTGGCGCGGGGTTGCGCGACAGTGCGGCAACCTCACGCCAAATGGCAAAAATCAGGGACCTTGTGATTGATTGAGGCGTCCGGGCCTATTGGGCTGGCTTAACGGCAAAGACCTTGACGCTGGCAGCCTAGTCATTGACGTCATAGCGTTTGAGCAGATCCTGAAAAGCCTCGAATGGCCCCTCGATTCGACTCGCGCCGGAGTTCTGCGGAGAAGGCAGAATTCTCCGTGCAATTGGACGAAACCAGAACGGGGACTCACGCTGATCGGTCGATCGTGCGGAGTCCCCGTTCGGTTCGAAATTTGAAACCAGGATCTAAAGCTCGATCCCGCTCTCACTGCGACCAAGGATGCGTGCGACGGTGCGCGCCAGGTTGACGGGCTCAACCGGTTTTGAGAGGTGCTGGTGAAAGCCCGCGCTGATGGCATGTTCCCGATCCTGGGCGCCGGCAAAGGCGGTCAGGGCGATTGCGGGAACCTCTCCGCCCTCGGCGGACGAAAGGGCGCGGATCTTTTCGATCAGCGCATAGCCATCCTCGATCGGCATGCCGATGTCCGAGACAAGAATGTCCGGCTGCCACTCGCGGAAACTCTCGAAGGCCTCGGCTGCATTGCTCGCGGTGCGGATCTCTGCGCCGTAGCGGCTGAGCATGACGCTGAGAATTTCGCGTGTATCGTGGTCATCGTCCACGACAAGGGCTCTTGCCCCGCGGAGCGAGGCGGATCGGGCCTCTGCCTGCGGATCGTGGCGCGGTGTCCAGAGATCCTGCTCCTGATCTGCTCTCTGATCGATGGCGAGAGGCAGTGTAATCATGAAATCTGAGCCATTCCCTTCACCTCCACTATAAGCGTAGATTGCCCCGTGATGAAGTTCGACAAGATGTTTGACGATGGCAAGTCCGAGTCCGAGTCCGCCCTGCTGCCGGCGCGACGAGCTATCGGCCTGGCGGAAGCGATCGAAGATGCAGGGCAGAAACTCGGGATCGATCCCCTGTCCGGTATCGCTGATGATGAGGAGCGCCTTGTTCTCGAGCCGTTCGAGGCGAACCTCGATCAGTCCGTCGGGAGGAGTGAACTTGATGGCGTTGGTGAGCAGGTTCCAGACGATCTGTTTTAGCCGCTCGGCATCGCCGTGGAATGGACCAACCCAGGGTTCGAGCACGATCTGCATGCGGAGGCTTCCGGCCTCCACCATCGGGCGGACCGCATCGACTGCCGTTTCGACGATCGATTTCAGCTCGACCGGTTTCGACTCGATGCTCAGATTGCCGGTCGCAATGCGCGAGGCATCGAGCAGGTCGGCGACGATGTGAGCCTGCGAACGGGCGTTGCGTTCGATGGTCAGGAGCGCCTTTTCAGCCGCTGGACGATCGAGCGAACCAGAGC
>JBEIMN010000303.1:0-4672 GCA_040378705.1 Acidobacteriota bacterium | reverse complement strand
GTGATGGAACGCTCTGGTGGAGTGGTGCGATCAATCTCGGACTTACCGCGGTCCTGCAGGGGGAGTTCGACCTCGTGGCATGGCTCAATGACGATAATCGTGTCGAGACGAACACACTGCGATTGATGGTTGAAGCCTACCTGCGCTGCGGCGATCGTTCGGTGATCTGCGCTCGAACAAGATCCACCGCAACGGGACTGGATGAGTGGTCGGGTGAGCCGCCGCGCTGGCATTCAAAGTGGAGTGCCGAGACCGCACCGGCTGCCAGTAGTGGTCCCAGTGATCCCAGTATAGGGCCTGAACCGGATCGCCCCCTCGAACATCCCCCGGGAGGTCGCGGAGTACTGATTCCGCTCTCCTGTTTTCGGGAGATCGGAATGGTCGACCAGCGTAACTTTCCACACTACTGGGCGGATCATGACTTTCACTATCGGGCGATGAAGGCCGGATATCGCTACTATCTTGCCTCCGGAGCCTTCATCTGGAACGAACCAAACCGGACAAGGTATGATGAGTCCGATCGCTACTCGCTGCGATGGATCGTCAGCTTTCTCTTCTCGCGCCGCTCGCCGATGAACCTTCCAACCCTCCGTCGTTTGCTGAAACGCCATCTTCCGCCGGATGAGTATCGATCGACCTTCTATCCGCTTGCGATGCGAACGACGAGCTGGCTCGCCTCGGGCTGGGTCGCTCGACACCCGTTGGTTCATGGCTCGTTGAGGTCGATTCGCAAAACGCTCCGCCGGGTTACCGGCCACTGAGTTTGCCAAATTAAATACAAATTAAATCAATATGATAATTGGACTGAAATACAGAATGGCACAGGCGGTGCTGACCACTGGCTATGCGGTCGATGGCGCGCGGGACAGCACCAGAATGTGGCTCCAAACGGGGACGAAAAGGCCGGCGATCGCCGCGGTCATGGTCGGCCGGAACGATGACTATATGCCGGATTTCGCCTTGCGACTCCGTGCAACCCTCGCCTGGAACATTCGCCACCTGGTGACGGAGCCGATATTTATCGAATGGAATCCGCCGCCGGGGCGGGAACTGCTCGCGGTTGGGCTGGTGCAGGAGTTTCCGACACTGAAGGTCTATGTCGTGCCGAAAGAGATTCACGACGAAGTTTGCCACAATCCACGTCTTCCGCTGATGGAGTACCACGCGAAGAATATCGGCATCCGGCGGGCGACTGCAGACTGGGTAATGGCGACCAATGCCGATGTGGCAATCTCACCCGAAACCATCATCGCCTGTCGAAATCTTGACGAGTCTGAAGAGTGTGCACTAACGGCGGAGCGGATCGACATCGACTGGAAAGAATGGCGAGAGAGTGGAATCGGACTCACCGATTGTCTGCGCTACAAGCGGATGATTCCGTATTCACCATTTGGCACCGGTGATTTTCTGATGGCGCGGCGGGCAGTCTGGGAGAAGATTCGCGGGTATGACGAGAACCTGCTTCGGCATCGAATCGGATGCGACGCGCGTGGCGCCGCACAGATGGTGGCCCACAACGCTCGGTTGCGCAGGATCGGCCGGATATTACACCTCGCGCACCCGACATCGTGCACCGAAGGGATCCAGCCTCACCACGGTGAGGCCGCGCCGATGAACGATCTTCCGTACCTCAACGGCCCGGACTGGGGGCAGGGCAATCGGAAGCAGATCCAGATTGGAGAGAGGATATGGCAACTGGTATGAGAGAACTTGTACTTGGCGGTGATGGACTGATCGGTCAGGAGCTGGTCAAACAGCTTCGTCAGTTGGGACACGATGTTCGGTCACTCGATATCAAAAGCGGGAACGATCTGCGACTAATTGGAACCGAACCGTATCAGGAGTGTGATCGTGTCTGGTTTCTCGCCTGGGATACCGGTGGGGCAAAGTATCATTCGGCCGCCGACAAGCAGCACCAGATGTACCGGAATAATTGCGAATTGTCGGCAAAGGTCTTTGACGCGCTGTCGGCCAGTCGGTGCCCATTCCTTTTCGTCACGTCTCAGCTCGCCGGACAGCCGACCGCTTACGGGCTGACCAAGCTGGTTGCGGAGAATTGGGCACGCCAGCTTGGGGGCAAAGTGGCGAGGCTCTGGAATACTTACGGATGGGAGGACCCTGATTCGCGCAGCCACGTCATCACCGATCTGGTTATTACAGGGCTGACAGAGGGTGCGGTCAGGATGATGACGACCGGGGCCGAGCGGCGCCGCTTTATCTATAAAGCTGATTGCGCCAGGTTTTTGCGGGCGTTTTTCGATGGGGACCAGCCAACGGTCGATATTGCCGGCGACCGCTGGATTCGGATTGCGGAGCTTGCCGCCGAGGTCGCTGAACAGCTCGGGACACCGGTTGTGCCCGGGAGTCTGATTGGTGAGGAGGTCTTGATCGACCCGGAGATCCAGCTGCCACAGGTCTCCCTCGAGGTGCCACTTCCGACTGGCGTTTCGCTGGTAATCGAGGATGCGCGCCGGTATCTGGGCAGGATCTCGTGATGAGACGTCTCTTCAGGCGGCTGAAATCGACGGTTGTTGCGCTGATTGGTCGCCGGATGGCAAATCGATTGGCGGGGCCATACCATTCCTGGCGGTCACGTGTCCTGACACGCCAGTACATCGCGTCGCTTCGCCAGCGCGATATCCTGGTCAATGTCGGTTGCGGATACCATCCAATTCCGGGCTGGGTCAATATCGATATCGCCCGTGGCTATGCTGATGTCGTCTGGGATATCCGCCAACCGCTCCCATTCGCTGATCAGAGTTGCAGTGCGATCTTCTGCGAACACGTCATCGAGCATTTGAATCAGCACGATGGTCGGCAACTTCTTAATCAATTTTTTAGGATGTTGCAACCAGATGGCGTAGTTCGCATCTCAACACCCGACGCATTCAGATATTTGGAGTCATATGTTCGTGGCGATGGATTTATTCATCAACCACGGTTTGGGGGTCCCTCCATTCCCCCGATCGATCGTGTCAATCGGATGATGAGGGAGAATGGCGGTCACCTCTGGATATATGACCAGCAATCTCTCGTTATGGCGCTGGAGTCGGCCGGTTTCAAACGCACGATAATCCAGCGTGCTGACATCTCCTGCCATGAGAGAATGGCCGGAATTGATTCTCCTGAAAGGGAGTTTGAAAGCATGTACATTGAGGCAATCAAGTAAGATCGACATTCTCCTGATTCATTTGTGATGATGCCAGATCGCCCCAGTCTGAAACAGACATGCACTTGAAGCGTAATGAGAATTCAAAGAATAACGACACTCAACCCGACATACCTCGAACAGTTCTACACCCCGGAACGACAGGCGAGGGTCGCGACATATGCGAAGAACCACTCGGATCTGATGTACGATTGCGCAGGCTGGGCCGACTACTGGTCGGTCGCGCTTCGCAAGCAGGGCATCGAGATGGACGAGGTCGCCGGCAATGCACGACCATTGCAGGAGCTCTGGGCGCGTGAGAACGGAGTTAAGTACACGAATGAGAACTGGATGCTCGACATCGTTTCGGCCCAGGTTGAGCGCTATAAGCCGGATGTTCTCTTCTTTACTGACTACTGGAACTTTCCATCCGCCTTTATCCGCCAGTTGAGGTCGAACATTCGTTCGATCCGATCGGTGGTGATCTGGTGTGGTGCGCCGTATCGAAATGAGTCTGTGTTTCGTGAATGCGACCTTGTGCTCTCCTGCATTCCGGATCTTGTCGAGCATTTCCGGGCGAGAGGATTGAAAAGTGAGCTGCTCGATCATGCCTTCGAGCCGCGAATACTCGAGAGGTTGCAGGGGCACACTTCGGGGCAGGTCGACTTTGCCTTCATGGGTTCGATCGTCCTGCAGAGTCAGTTCCACATTGAGCGAGAGCGCCTGCTTCGAAATCTGATCGACCAGATCGACATCGAGATCTGGTCCGATATGACAAAGATCAGCCCGTTGCAGCAAGCCCTCTTCACTTCGAAGCGCGCCGCCTATGACCTGGTATTCGCCCTTCTCAGGGCGGGTGTTCCGCGATCGCTGCTCAATTCAATCCCGATTGTGAAGAAGATCCTGAAGTGGCAGGAGCGACCGGGAGTCCCGCTCTGCGTCAATCGGCGATTGAAGCACCGCTCGCACCCAGCATTATTCGGGCTTGAGATGTTTCAGCAGATACGGGAGAGCAAGGCCGCCCTCAACAAGCATATCGACATCTCGGCCAACAACTCTTCAAATATGCGACTTTACGAGGTGACAGGAGTCGGCTCCTGCCTCATTACCGATTGGAAGCGGGACGTCTCGCGCAATTTCGATCCTGACCATGAGATTATTACTTATCGAAGTCCGGCAGAGTGTCTTGAAAAAGTCAGTTATCTGCTCGATCACGATAATGTTCGGCAGCAGATCGCGCGGGCTGGTCAATTACGGACACTGCGTGACCACACCTTCGATAGCCGGGCGCCGCAACTTGTCTCGGCGATCCGTTCGCTGGTCTGAATGGATATCCCTGGCAGGCAGATCAATTTCTGATAAGGCAGGACGGGCCGGTCAGGCTGATTTGAGAGCCATGGCCGGCCCGTTTTGTGTTTGTGGCCAGAGGCCACAGAGCCCACAGAGCCCAAAGTAGTAAGCAGGGGCACAGGTTTATTAAAACGAATGGCTGAAGCAATCAGGATCAGCATCATCACTCCATCC
>JBEIMN010000302.1:0-4696 GCA_040378705.1 Acidobacteriota bacterium | reverse complement strand
TACTTTCCAAGACTCGTCTTGATCAGATCCTTTTTTCGATCGGTGATCCGGATGAAACCGTCGCTCTCGATCGTCCCGATATCTCCGGTATGGAACCAGACACCATCCGACTCCTCGCGGAGAACCTGTTCGGTCTCCTCCGGCATAAGATAGTAACCACGCATGACGCAATCACCATGAACAAGCAGTTCGCCATCCTCGGCTACTTTGACCTGAACGCCGGGAATTGGCTGGCCAATCGTTCCGATCCTGTTGTTGTCCGGACGATTGAAGGAGACGACCGGCGAGGTCTCCGTCAGCCCATAACCCTGAAGAATCGGCAGCCCGGCGCCAAAAAATATCGTTGCCAGATCCGATGGAAGTGCCGCACCTCCCGAGACGAAGAATCTGATCCGACCTCCGACCGCCGCTCTCCATTTCGAGAAGACGAGCCGATCAAGAAGCCTGTACTCCAGCTTCAGCCGAACCGAAACCCTCTCCCGCCGGTCGATGACCTGTGCATACTCCCGTCCGACACGAATCGCCCGATGAAAGATCTTCTGCTGAAAAGGCTTTGCCTCGGAGGCCTTCTTGTTGATAGTTCCATAGATACGCTCGAAGAGGCGCGGAACAGCCGTCAAGACCGTCGGACAGACCTCGCGGATATCCTCCGCCACGGTCTCGACTCCGCGCGCGAAACAGACCGTCACCCGCCGCCAGAGGTAGATGTAGAGCGCTGTCCGCTCGAAGATATGCGACAATGGAAGAAAGCTGAGCGCCAGATCGCTCTCAAGAAGCTGAAAGACCTCACCGGCGCTGATCACATTCGAGACCAGATTGCGATGCGTCAGCATCACGCCCTTCGGAATGCCGGTCGTTCCCGATGTATAGATGATAGGTGCCAGGTCATCAGGTCCAGCCCGCCGGGAAATGCGTGCAAAGAGCTCAGGCGACTCAGCCAACCTCGCCGCTCCGGCGGCGGCAATCGAATCGAGCGTCTCGATTCCGGCCCTGGCCGTCGATTCATCACCTTCAAACAGGATCAGAACCGGCCGTTCAGCCTCTGGCAGTGACTCGATCGCCGGACGAATCCGTTTCAGTTGCCGCGGACCGGAGACGAAGAGAACCTTCGAGCCGCTGTTGCGCAGGATGAAGGTGACCTGATCGACCGCCTGTGTCGGATAGATCGGGACATTGACCGCCCCGTTCGCCAGAATCGCAAAATCTGCCATACTCCACTCGGGGCGGCTCTCCGCCAGCAGACCAACCCGATCGCCCGGAGCGACTCCAAGCCCAAGAAGGCCAAGCGCGATGTCACGGACACGGGCGAAAACATCCTTACCAGATATGTCATGCCAGCGCCGGTCCTGGCGAAAGCGGTAGACTACACGGTCCCGACTCTCATCCATCACCTCCAAAAACATCTCGTTGAGCGTCTGTGGGGTTGTGTTCATGCGTCTCTCCTGATCGACTATTGATGACTGTCCGGCATTCGTGGCCAGCCGTTCACATTCTGACATATCAGCCCCATCACGCCCTCTCCCAGTCACGACGACCATTGGCAGGAGCGGCACGGATCAGCAACTGATTACTAATTTCAAATTTTCACTTCTTTAGGTTGTTTCTATTGCAAGTGGATGATGATCCAACGTCGCCCCCCCTCTTGTCAATTTGTGAAGGGGGGATGATCCCGATAATGGCGTAATCGACGAGACGAGCCGGCCAATTGCGCCCCGGGCAGTCTGGTCGCCTGCGCACCTTGGCTCAGGGCAGCGGTGCGTTCACCCCCCGCGTTGGGCCCGCGTTGGGCCCGCGTTGGACCCGCGTTGGACCCGCGGTGGGCCCGCGTTGGACCCGCGTTGGAAATGAAGGGTGAGGTTGCAAGTTTGTCCGTAACTCCTTGACATAGATTGTTCGGTTTCATATTCTTTGCGTTCGTATCTTTTTTTGAATTACATGGAGATGATGACTATGTCAACTTACTTTCCCAGTGGCAAGGGACTTGAACAGCATCGGCAGTGGTACATAATCGACGCGGACGGCCTGACCGTCGGTCGGCTTGCCAGTGAAGTTGCAAAAGTTCTGATGGGCAAACACAAGCCAACCTACACCCCCTTCATCGACACTGGTGATCACGTTATCGTGGTCAACGCGTCGAAGGTTGTTTTTACGGGTAATAAGCTCAACGACAAGATGTACCGGCATCACACCGGCTGGCCGGGTGGTCTCAAAGAGATCTCCGCTCGCGACCTGCTGGCAAAGCGCCCGGTTCGCCTTCTTGAACTGACCATCAAGGGCATGCTTCCGAAGACCATTCTCGGTCGGGCCATGGCAAGCAAAGTCAAGGTCTACGCCGGAGCAGACCACCCGCACGGTGCTCAAAAGCCGGCTCCATTGGCGATCAAGGCCTGATTATCTTTTAATCAGGTGGATTGGAGCAGGTGACGGCCGACCGTCGCCCATTTGACCCGGAGCTGCCGGAACTGTTTAAATTTAGCTGGCCAATGGCTTTTAGGTCACGGTAGTGAAAAGCAGGCCAGGTAACCAGTTGGACAGCGACGATCCAGCCTCATCCGAGTCGTAAACATCAACAAACTCAAGGAGAAATCCCTAAAGTGGCAGACTTACAGTATTACGGAACCGGTCGACGCAAAAGTGCCACGGCACGCGTCTACCTACGCGCCGGTACCGGTGAATTCAAAGTCAACCGGACCTCGATCGAAAACTATTTCAAGAACGAGACTCTGCGGATGATCATCCGTCAACCACTCCAACTGACCGACACGCTTGCCAAGTTCGACATTCTCATCAATGTCGCCGGTGGTGGCAGTGCGGGTCAGGCAGGAGCCGTCAGGCACGGTATCGCGCGTGCCCTCTGTGAATTCAACGCCGAGTTGCGCAAGAAGCTCAAGAAGGCCGGCCTCCTGACCCGCGATCCACGGGCGAAGGAGCGCAAGAAGTACGGCCAGAAGGGCGCACGCAAACGCTTCCAGTTCTCGAAGCGCTAATTGGGCAACGTCGGCGAATCTCCGAATTGCGGAGATTCGCGCGGGCCGCGAGGGCCCCATCTCAATATCGTCAACCCATTGCCATTCGATGCCTTGGTTGAAAGCTTACGACCGGCCGGTGACGGCCTCGGGCAGACAGATCGAGTGGCGAGTACACAACCAGGCAAGTTCCGGCAATCACACGTTTTCCGGATCGCCGGTCAGGATATCGGGCGAAGGCATATTTTCAGCTATGCTGATCGACCATCACATCCTTTCACGAGCGCAATCTGTTTTGATTTGACCGGAACAGCCGAAAAGCCAGTGCGGCAGGCTCAGGCAAACCAGGCGACCGTCAGGGACAGTCGCAGGAGGATAATTTGGCTACAGTTACAATGAAAGAATTGCTCGAAGCGGGCGTTCACTTCGGACATCAGGTACGACGGTGGAATCCGAAGATGAAAGAGTACATCTTCGGCGAGCGAAACGGAATTTACATCATCGACCTGCAGAAGACGCAGCGGATGTTCAAAGATGCGATGAAGTTCCTCGCGACCCTCTCCGGCGAGGGGACAAACCGAACGGTACTCTTTGTCGGGACCAAGCGTCAGGCAATGGACGCGATCAAGGAAGAGGCCATTCGCTGCAACCAGTTCTACATCAACCAGCGATGGCTCGGCGGATTGCTCACCAATTTCCAGACGATCCAGAAATCGATCAAGCGCTTCAAGGAGATCGAATCGATGCAGGCCGACGGGCGCATCGAGCAGTACGCAAAGAAAGAGCGTCTGCAGATCGAGCGCGAGCGACTGGCTCTCGAAAAGAACTTTTCAGGCATCAAGGAGATGAAGCGGCTTCCGGATGCCGTCTTCATCATCGACACCAACAAGGAAGAGATCGCGGTCAAGGAAGCCAACCGGCTTGGAATTCCGGTTGTCGCGGTCGTTGACACGAACTGCACGCCGGAAGGTGTCGACTACATCATTCCCGGGAACGATGACGCACTGCGCGCAGTCCGCCTCTTCTCTTCACGGATTGCGGATGCGATCCTCGAAGGCCAGCAGCTCGCGCAGCAGAAGGAGGCCGAAGAGGCCGTCCTCGCGGCCGAGAATGCACGGACTTCCGGTGTGACGATCGACATGACTGGTCGGCAGCGCACCGATCGACCGCGTGATGATCGTGGACGTGGGCGGGATCGTGACCGCGGTGGCCGCAATGATCGCAACGATCGTGGTGGCGCTGACCGTCGTCCCTTCCGGACTGAGCGACGTCCGACTCCCGGAGTCTCCACTCCGGCGACCCCGGTCGCCGCTGCCCCGGCTGCCCCGGTTGCCCCTGCCCCGGTCGCAGTCGTCAATGACGCCCCGGTTCAGAGCGCCGCTCCAGAGAGCCCGGCTGAAACGACCTAGATATTTGAGCAGTCTCGTACTGCTCGCAGTTATCAAGGCGCAGCCAATGTTCAGAGCAAGGCTGCGCCTTTTCTTTAATTCAAGAGATCAGACTTACCAGTCCTTTTGGCCGGAGTTATGGATGTATTCCGGAATATTGCCAGACTGCTGATCAAATACCAGTCTTCCAGTGTGACAGTGGGATGTGACAATGTGAGGGCAGTAACCAGCAGGCCCAGTAAAAGCAATAACAGCAGTAAAAGCAGTAAAATTAAGAGGACGGTAGTAGACGGTAAAAGCAAGAGGAGATGACAACCATGGCTATTACAGCAGAGATGGTAC
>JBEIMN010000301.1:0-4712 GCA_040378705.1 Acidobacteriota bacterium | reverse complement strand
TGGCCAATACCCTTGCGGCCGATACCTTTCCAGCGGGCCCATCTCCAACAGCATTCCGGCCTGACGGCGACATCTCCGGCTGCCCGTTCCCCCTCACGATCCGGAGAACCTCCGACCGTGAATACGAGCGAACTACACGCCCTTCCCGGCACCAGACCACGTCACCGGTCTCCCGAACCTCCTCCACCTGTATCACACGTCCATCACGCAGATGCAGCTCGTCGGCAATCACTGTTGGCGACAGACAGAATAGTAAAAACAGGAAGCGAACGAGCCGATTCCCTGCCTGTCGGACCAGACACAGCTTCACGAATCTCAGTCTGCCAGTCAGGCAGCCCTGGACGGAGACCGTATCTGATCGCCAATTATTCATAAACTATTTCTTGTTGAGTTTATTATTGAGTTTCTTATTGGGCCAGCCCCATTGCCAATCTACGGATCCTGCCAGCTCGTTCGAATAACCAAGGTCATCGCTATTCGTGTGCCATGCCAAAGTAGTTGTTCCAGGAGAGATCGAGCAGCTCCGTGTTCAAAACCGGTGAGTACCCCTTAAACTGGCAGATATCGAGAAACCGATTGATCAGGTCACGCGGCTCGCACGCCTTGCGCACACGCTGCTCCGTCGCGTATTTCTGCAAAACATAGTCGAGCAGTGACGGCTCATAAACCACTCCGGACATATCCGCGTAGCGCTCAAAAATCAGCCGATAGGTCGCCTCGTTTGGTGGCTCGACGCGGACACGGTAGCCCATTCGCCGCAGAAACGCCTCATCGACCAATCGGCCCGGGTCAAGATTGGTTGAGAATACGACCAACTGCTCGAATGGCACGCTGATCTTTTTGCCGGTATGAAGTGTCAGAAAATCGACCTTCCGCTCGAGCGGCACGATCCAGCGGTTGAGCAGATCCTCCGGCTCAACCCGCTGCCTTCCAAAATCATCGATCACCAGCGTTCCACAATTGGCCTTGATCTGGAAGGGCGCTTCATAATATCGAGAAGCCCGATTGTAGATCAGATCAGTACTCTCGAGCGTCATCTCACCACCGACAATGATCAGCGGTCGCGCAATTCGCACCCAGCGCTGGTCATACTCGGGGAAGATATCCTCGTCATATGTCCGATCATGATTGTGCGCATCGTAGATATTGATGACGTGTTCATCAATGGCAATGGCGTGAGGGATCCAGATTGGAACCTGCAGCGCATGGTTGACGCGCTCGGCAATCGAGGTCTTGCCGGTTCCTGGAATTCCGGAGATGAACAGGCTCCGCCTTGAATTGATCGCGAAACCGAGCGTCTGGAGCAGGCTCTCCGGCAACACCAGATCGGAGAAGGCCAACTCTACCTCCTCCGGTCCAACTGTCTCTTCCGGTTGTGCCTGCGACCGCATCATTGCACTATAGGCATTGAGCGATACCGGCGCCGGCCCGACGTATCCTGAAATCTCCGTCACCCGACGCAACTGCTCCCAGCCACGATCGAGCAGGGCATAACGGTTGGAATTGAAGCCGGTCGCCCCGCGCGCCTCAAGACATTTCTCACGATAGAGATGCTGCAACAGCGGCTCAACCAGCGGAACCGGAAGGCACATCCTCACCGCAATCTGACCGGTCGTGACGCTGCTCTCGGTCGCCGCCAGCTTCAATGCCAGATCGACCAGAAACTGAAAGGAGAGGCCGGTCTCCTCGAGCGACTCCGGTAACGGTGGAGCAAAATTACCGGAAATCGCAGAACGGTGGGATTCGTCAAACATACCCTTCACTTCCCGGAAGCGTGATCAGTCGCTAATTCTGATCGACAGACTGATCCTTCTGCTGATTGACGGCAACCGCCTGGCGGTACTGTTCGCCGACCTGCGCCGCTTCACGCAACCGTCCGGTCCGCTCATAGAGTTGTGTCAGATTGCTCAGCGCTGGCAACGACTGCGGCTGTGCGCCAAGCGCAAGCTGATACTGCCGAATCGCTTCTTCATACTGCCCCTGCTGATTGAAGATGTAGCCAAGGTTGAGGTGCGCGCCAGTCTCGCCAACCGCAATTATAAAATGCTCACGCGCCTTCTGCATCTTTCCCTTCCGACCGTACGCGAGACCAATATTGTTGTGCAGTCGACGATCGTTCGGAGTCACTTTTAACCCCTTCCGATACCAGTCGATCGACTCATCGTCGTTTCCGGAAAGGTAGAACGAATAGCCAAGATTGTTCATGTACCGCGCATTCGTCCGGTCAATCTTCAGAGCTTTCTGATACTCCTGCTGCGCCGACTGAAACTGGCGCTTCTGGTCGTAGCAAACTCCGAGCATATTGTAGGCCTCGGCAAAACTGGGCTCGAGAACCGTCGCCGCGACCAGCTTTTCGAGCGCGGAATCGACCCGCCCCTTGTCGTGCTGATTTACCGCTTCATCAAACAGGCTCTGCGCCGCACGATGGGAGACTGTCGCTTCGGCATCGACCGGCTCACCAAGATCGGCCATGATCTCCGCCGATCCCTTCGTTCGCTGCATCGGAATCATCTTCATGCCGTCGATCTCGCTCTGACTCGCGTCACGTGCCGTCAGCGAATCTTTGTTACCACGCTTGAAGATCCCGACAAAAAGCCGCACCGGAGCAGTAACGATCCGCCGAAATGCGCCTCGCTTCTTCGGTCGCCCGGACTCATCCACCCCTCCCGACTCCTCGAAAGCCGGGGGATTTGCTTCAAACAACAGATACTCACTCCCGGCATCGAGCGACGAAAGTATTCCCGAACGGAGCGGCGGAATCGCTGCAACCCCGATCAACAGAACGACCGCGATCAGTGTGACCGCCAAAACCCGCTGACGAAACAGATGCTTGAAATTTCGATTTGTCATTACGCTACCACCATTGTCGTTAGTTGAAGTGCCTGATCTCCGGACTGATCCGGATTGTAATTCAATTTTTAGTTCAACTTGCAGGCCAAATTTTAGCAATATCGGACGATCACAATATATACTGTCGAAATAGTGCGGAGGCAATTCACTGGCCCGTCCGGACCAGGATCTGTGCAACTCCGTCCTGATAGATCGTCCGCCACCGACCACTCATGAGCGAGATCAGAACCAGCGGTTCGTCGCGGCGCAAAAGCATCCATTGGATCTCATATTGGTCCAATTTGGTTGCCCACTCCGGCTTGACCAGTGAGACTTTCTCCATGTCCTGAAGCACCGTTCCCTGCCGGTAGAAATCGCTCCGCCCATCGACGAAGACCTTGTATTGCGGATAGAGGCGATAGATCAGGTATCCGCCAAACTGATCATGCGAATATCCCTTGCCGGCTGGAAGCTGGCTTAGAATGTAGTCACTGGCCGCGACGGGAAACCGTCCGGGGCTGAACCGGGGCGACAGAAGTTTGTCAGCCCAGGGGCTCACTGTCAACCCGATAATCGCCAACAGAACTGCAAGATAGACCGCGGCGCCGGTCACCTGACGATCGATCCTCAGAATTCCACGGTACCAGTCGATGATCGCCAGTATGAAACGGCGCCTGCTACTCCCTCTACCCCGAGCGTCCTCCGCCAATGCGAAATCGCGCCCTTCGAAGCGCGAGACAAGGCGCCCCATTCCATACGTCACCTGCTCTGAAATGATCGGCGCCAGCGTAACGGCGGCGAGCGTGACGTGCCGCTCCGACTGTAACGTCAGATGCGCCCAGAGCAGAAAGAGCCCCGCCTCGATCACCTTCCCCCGCCGCAGCGCAATAATCACGGCTACTGCACCAAGAAAGAGCAGAATCTCGACCAGTTTACCGTCAACGAGGTGAAAATCCGGGGACTGAAACTCCTGGATCGTCGAGAGCAGCTCCTTATCATTCAGGTAACGCCAGATGTGACGATAGAGGCCAAACCCGAATGGCGTCAATAATGCCGCTGCTCCCGAGGCAAGACCGACACCAGCGTAGGTCAGCAATACCCGGCGCAGCGGCCCAATCGCGCCGAGCCTCCAGTTCCCCTCAACCAGTGCCTCAACCACCTCACCCAAAATATAGATAAAAAGAACCGCAAAGGTGACCGCAAAGGCTCCATGCAGGTTGGCCCACAGGGTAATTAGTGGTGGAACCAGCCATATCATCCACGAACGTCTTCGCCGATAGCTTTCGATCAGCGCGAGCCAGACGACCATCAGCAGAATCGAAAAGAGATGCGGCCGCGCCAGCCAATGAACTATGCAGCAGATCGCCGCGAGCAGCGTCATGACGCTCGAAATCAACGGGTCACCGCCCCGGCGCGCCATCTCCCAATAAAGCAGGCCATAGGCGATCGTCAGAACCAGCAAGGCTCCTCCAACCACACCCGCCAAACCTTGCCATTGATGGGCCAACGCCATCAGGACATCGGCCAGCCACTCCCAGGCAAACCACGGACTTCCCGGCAAGGTGTGCGAGAATGGATCGGTTCGCGGTATCACACCACTCCCGAGGATCATCTCGCCGGTCCGGATATGCCAGCCCGTATCACTGTCGAGCAGAAACCGCCACCCATTCATCACCAAAAGATAGGCGGTCAGCAAAATACTGAAACTGCCGATCGAGGGCAGAACCCAGCGCGCGACGATACCAGGTGCCCTCTGAACTGCTGAACGAGATGAACCTCGCGAGGTGACTCCTGTCTTATTCATATCATCTCTCATCCGGGCTTATCATCCGGGTTCATCGTCTCAGCTCATATTCGGCATCGCGGGCCTGGCCCGACCTGGC
>JBEIMN010000300.1:0-4747 GCA_040378705.1 Acidobacteriota bacterium | reverse complement strand
GTCAGCTCCTGGAAGAGGCGGGCATCCGTCTGGGCAGTCGTATGGCTTGCGTGGTGAAGGCGGAGATAGCCGTCGACCCTCCGCAGTCCGGGGCGTGAAAATTGGAGCTGGCCCGGGGCGAGGTGGAGACGCTTCTCCAGCCGTGCGATCAGTTGCGGTACCTCCCGGATGAAAGATTGTGCGTCCGGGATCAGGTCTTCGAGCATATGGTGTGGGCGTGTCGCTTCGCGAAATGCGGCCTCGGATGGGTATAGAACGCCATAACCCGGGACGCTTCCCCGCGTGCGGCCACTGACGCTGAGCGGATAGTAGATTTCGATCACCTGGCCGCTCCGAATCCTGGTTCGTGTAAATCGATCGGGCTGGCGGAGCATATTGCCTTCATCATTGGTCGAGACGAGCCGCCGTGCCTCCTCGATACTGATCCGTTGCGAAAGAATCGGATTCGTCCGCGCCGGCGATTGCGCGATGGCGTCAACCGAAAACAGCGTCGGGATAATCAGTATTGCCAATATTGACAATATTATTGGGCCTTGCCGTCTGGCTGGTCTGGTCAATTGGAAGAAGGCTGATATCCTGATCACGAGATCCCTCCGGGACGTGGTTGAAATAACTTGTCTTTTCCGGTCCGGCAAGTTATGAAGATGGGACGACAATTATTTTACAACACCCTGTCGAGTCTGATCCACGGTCGGATATCGTCACCGTCAGATTCTTTATTGTCGGGTAGCGGTTGACTGTTCACCGGTCGATTGCCGCGACTGGTGCTTGCTGCCGGTTATTTCCTGCCGTTGCTGTCCGGCTTGTCGTCATCCGGCTGTTATCTATTTGCTGTTATAAATTAGCTGTTATTAAGTGGTTATGGACAAGATAATCGAATGCATTCCGAACTTCAGCGAGGGGCGGGACGCGGAAAAGGTAGAGTTGATCATCTCTGCGATCGCTTCGGTGGCGGGAGTTGTCGTCCTGGACGCGGAGATGGATGGGGATCAC
Organism: Acidobacteriota bacterium; assembly: GCA_040378705.1. Taxonomy (GTDB): domain Bacteria; phylum Acidobacteriota; class Blastocatellia; order RBC074; family RBC074; genus CAIOZW01. The sequence goes on along the minus strand of JBEIMN010000300.1, from coordinate 3,754 downwards.
CATCGATCGGTGATCACGATGGCCGGCGAGCCGGCAGCGGTCGTCGAGGCGGCGATTCGAGCGGCGGCGACGGCGGTCGAGCTGATCGATCTGAACCATCATGCTGGTGAGCATCCGCGGATTGGTGCGCTCGATGTCCTGCCATTCGTGCCCCTCAAGGGGGTGACGATGGCTGAGTGTATCGAGTTGGCGCGGCTGGCCGGGCGGCGGATTGCGAGTGAGCTGCGGATACCGGTCTATTTTTACGAGCAGGCAGCGACGCGGCCCGAGCGCGTCGATCTGGCCGATGTGCGGCGAGGTGAGTTCGAGCGCCTGCGGGATGAGATTGAAAACGATCCGGCGCGGTTTCCCGATGCTGGTGAGCCACGGATACATCCGACAGCCGGGGCAATGGCGGTCGGCGCACGGCTGCCGCTGATCGCCTACAATATAAATCTGGCGACGGAGGATCTGGCAGTCGCGAAGTCGATTGCGAAGGCAGTGCGGGGAAGAGATGGCGGCCTGCGCTATCTGAAAGCGCTCGGAATCGACCTTCGCGAGCGGCGACAGGTTCAGGTCTCGATGAATCTGGTCAATCACGAGGCGACGCCGCTCCACCGTGTCTTCGAGATGGTGCGGCGTGAGGCGGCGCGGTATGGGGTCGCGATCAGTGGCAGCGAGATCGTCGGACTGGTTCCGCAGGCGGCGCTCGATGCGAGTGCCGAATACTATCTGCAGATCGAAAATTTTTCACCAGAGCTGGTGCTGGAGAACCGGCTCGAGTCGGAGCTGGCGCGGCTTGAATCGCGTCGTTTACGCGGTGGAGCTGCAGCCTTCTCTTCTTTTAGTCCTGTCCTGGCAGGAGTTGAGAACGGCAGAAAGCCGGAGAGAAGATTGGGGCCGAAGGAGCTCTCGCTCGACGATTTTGCGGAGGAGGTTGCCTCGGAAGCGCCGACACTTGCCGGCGGAAGTGTTGCCGCGTATGCCGGTGCGCTGGCGGCCTCGCTTGGGGCCATGGTCTGCAATGTGACCAATGTGGGTAAGCCAGGATTTGTCGCAGACCTGCAGCGGGTACTTGACCAGCTGCATCAGCTTGGTGGAAGCCTGCGGGCGGCGGTCAGCGAGGAGGCGGAAGGCCGGATCGGCGTCCTCGATGCGCTGGCGCGACCGAAGGCTGATGAGGCGGATCGGCTGGCACGGGAGACGGCGATCGAGGAGGCGACCAGGAACGCGATCACCGTCCCGCTCCGTGTCGTCGAACATTCGCTGGAGGTGCTTGAGCTGCTCCTCGAACTGACGGATATGGATACGAGCATTGCGTTGACCGATCTGACGGTCGGGGCGCAACTGGCGCTGGCCGCACTGCGGGGTTCGGCCTGCACGGTTCTCAGCCAGCTTCTGCTGAGTAATGACGAGGGGTTCAATCGCGCGCGGCGCCTCGAGCTTATGAACTCGATGGGGCGCGGTCAGGAGATCGTTCACCAGATCGAGAAGCTGTTTTTTATCGCCTACCCTTTATAACCAACGGATCGCCTTCGGGAGCCGTCACCAATCAGCTCCGAAAGTGAGCGAACCGTAAGTCATAGATCTGAAATCTGAAATCTGAAATAAAGAGGACGAGATGGGATACGAGAAGCTGTTTTCATTTGGATCGCGCCTGGTTGTTCTGCTGGTACTGTTCGGGTTGATCACTGCGCCGCTGCCATCGTTCGTCGACCGGCCCGAGATTGTGCCCGGTTCACGAGTCGAGGCGGCGGCGCGGCCACCGGTGCGCGGGAAGCATGGGATGGTCTCCTCGGTCAGCGAAATTGCCTCGCGGGTCGGTGTCGACGTCCTGAAGCGGGGAGGGAACGCGATCGACGCGGCGGTTGCGGTCGGGTTGGCGCTCGCGGTGGTCTGGCCCTCGGCCGGCAACATTGGCGGTGGCGGATTCATGGTCATCCGGATGGCTGATGGACGGACGACGGCGATCGATTACCGCGAGATGGCGCCGGCGGCGGCACACCGCAACGTCTATCTTGACGAGAAGGGCGAGTACATCAAGGAGTCATCGCAGTATGGCCACCGCGCCGCCGGCGTGCCGGGAACGGTTGCCGGCATGGCGCTCGCGCTGGAGAAGTACGGCCGGCTGAAGTGGGCGACGGTCATCGAGCCGGCGCGGCGGTTGGCGGCGGAAGGCTTCCCGGTCTGGTACCAGCTCGAGCGAAGTCTGAAGGGCTCATCGACACAGCTTTCGCGATACCCGGAGACAAAGCGAATCTTTCTTCGCGATGGTAAGCCATACGAGACCGGCGAGACCTTCCGCCAGCCGGAGCTGGCCGCGGTTCTGACGAGGCTGAAGAGCTTTGGGCCGCGTGAATTTTACAGTGGACGGACGGCCCGGCTGATCGAAGCGGCGATGAAGCGTGCCGCTGGTAATGGCACTCCGTGGATGACGGTCGAGGATCTCAAAAACTATCGCGCCGTCGAGCGAACTCCGCTTCGTGGAAATTATCGCGGTTATGAAGTGATTACGATGCCGCCGCCGTCATCGGGTGGAATTGCGATGCTCGCGATGCTCAACATTCTTGAGCGGTACGATTTGAAGGGGATGGGCGCGGGGTCCGCCGCCGCCCTCCACCTGCAGGTTGAGGCGATGCGCCGCGCCTTTGCCGATCGGGCGGAGTTTCTGGGCGATCCGGATTTCGTCAAGGTTCCGGTTGCCGGGCTGACCTCGCGCGGTTACGCCGACCGGCAGGCGGCGACGATCGATCCGCTCCGCGCGACCCCGTCGAGCGCGATCGGGCACGGCGATCCGGTCCCTTACGAATCGGAGGAGACGACGCACTTCACGGTCGTCGATAGTGATGGAAATGTCGTCTCGAATACCTACACGCTCAATGACGGCTACGGCAACAAGATTACCGTCGAGGGGGCGGGCTTCCTCCTCAACAACGAGATGGACGACTTTGCGCCGAAGCCCGGTTCGACCAATTTCTATGGTCTGATCCAGGGCGAGGCCAACGCTGTCGCCGCCCGCAAGCGGCCACTCTCCTCGATGACGCCGACGATCGTTCTGCGGGATGGGCAGCTACAGTTTGCGGTCGGCAGCCCAGGCGGGCCAACGATCATCAATACCGTCACCCAGATAATTCTCAATATCATCGACTTCGGGATGAATATTCAGCAGGCGATCGACTGGCCGCGGCTTCATCATCAGTGGATGCCGGATGAAATACGCTATGAACCACTCGGCGTCAACCCCGATACCCTGCGTCGGCTGCAGGAGATGGGCCACCGGTTCGCGACCATGCCGCGCAATATCGGTGATGCAGAGGGGATTATGATCGAGGAGAAGACACGCGTCCGGCTTGGCGGAAGTGATCCGCGACTCGATGGCAAATCGGTCGGATACTAAGCGCATCGTCATTCCCGTCCGAACTGTGCCCGGAGAGCGGCCCGGAGAGCAGACTTCGGGCGGGAATCGCAAAAACAGGGTCTACCCGATGCAGGTGCCAGCGGGATTGGGCCAGCAGGATTGGGCCGGCAGGATTGGGCCGGCAGGATTGGGCCAGCAGGATCAGGCCAGATAAAATTCCTGGTGAATGAACCTGAACAGCGCGAAGGTGACCGCCGGCTGATAGAGCTGGTGGCGTGTGATGTGGCCATTGGAGAGAATTCCGACAGCGCCCTCGCGTTGTTTTGAGTTTTCGCGGCCAAAGAAGATATCGTCTGCCTCGCCGAGCTCCATTCCACCGCGAATGAGCTGGGCGATGGGATCAGGGAGCAGGAAGCG
>JBEIMN010000299.1:0-4749 GCA_040378705.1 Acidobacteriota bacterium | reverse complement strand
CGATCGAGGTGCCGTGGCCGGCGATGAACTTGGTCAGCGACTGGATGACAATGTCCGCACCGTGCGCGATTGGATTGCAGAGCGCTGGCGATGGGGTCGTGTTGTCGATGATCAGCGGCAGGCCGTGCGAATGTGCGATACCTGCCAGCTTCTCGATGTCGACGATATCGAGCTTCGGATTACCGACCGTCTCGGTGTAGATGGCCTTCGTCTTCTCATTGATCGCCGCGTGGAGCCCGGCCTCATCCTCTGCGTCGACGAACCGGACGGTGATCCCAAGTTTCGGCAGCGTGTAATGGAAAAGGTTGTAGGTGCCACCATAGAGCGAGGTCGTCGAGACGATCTCGTCACCGGCATTGGCGATATTCGTGATCGCGAGCGTCTCCGCTGCCTGACCCGACGAGACCGCCAGCGCGGCCGCTCCACCTTCGAGCGCCGCGACGCGCTTCTCCAGCACATCCGTCGTCGGATTCATGATCCGCGTGTAGATGTTGCCGAACTCCTGCAGCCCGAAGAGGCGTGCCGCATGGTCGGCATCGGTGAAATTGTATGAGGTTGTCTGATAGATCGGAACGGCGCGTGAATTGGTCGTCGGATCGACCGTCTGTCCGCCGTGAATCGCAAGTGTGTTGAAATGATAACCAGGGTTCTGCTCGTCAGCCATGTTTGTCTCCCAATCAAATTAGAGATTAAACGTGGAAATATGACGAACTTGCCGGAAACTGCTATGTGAAGTGATATATGGCCGGAGCCTTTTAGCAGTTTTTTACGTGGAGCAAGTCGCTTAAATCGCCACGCGATACATTTGGTTTTGAAGCCAAACGAAATCTAAGACATCGGTAATGAAATGTCAACACCAACAACGCACCAATCGGTCAAAGAATAAAATCCACCGCCGGAGATTTGTGTGAGGGTGTCTTAATCGACGGGGCGCTCACCTGAGCAGCCCCTCGACAATACCGATCTCCCAGGCCAGCCAGACCCCGAATCCAAGGCTGAATGCTCCGGATATTGCCCGTACCGCCAGGTTGGCCCGCGCAAAAGATGTTACGGTGAAGTGGGCTGGCAGGCCGAGAATCACACTCATAATCATCATTCCCCCGATCGAGCCGATTCCAAAGATCAGAATATAGGCGAAGGCGAGCGGGGCGGAACTGATTGTCGCCAGGACTCCAAGCATCAGCGCGGCGCTGCCGGCGAGTCCATGAACCAGGCCGATGAAGAGCGGACGAAGATTCCAGCCACGAGTGACGGTGGTTGCCGGCTCCTCCGGCTGATGAAGATGGGGGTGGTAATGGACATTCGCTCCGTGCTGGTGTGGATGTGCGTGAAGCGCGCGTTCGCGGAAGAGACGAACGAGGACGTTCAGTCCGAGTCCGATCAGCATCAGCGCGACGCAGAATTCGAGAGCTTTCTCGTAGCGTTCGATCTTCAAATTCAGAACCAGCACCCCAATTCCGGCAATCAGCAGCGAGATGGTGTGACCGATCCCCCAGAGCCCGCCGATGAGCAGCGAGCTGAGAATGTTTTTACGTTCGCAGACGATCGCTGAGACGGCGGCGAGGTGGTCGGCATCCAGTGCGTGGCGCAGACCAATGACCAGTCCCATCCCGAGTATCGCAACGGCGGAGGCGGATGGCCCGCTTTCGATCTCGGCAGTCCAGAGGGCCGCCAGATCGATCCCTGCCTCCTGCAGGGCCCGCCAGGAGATGGCTGCACCGATTGCCGTGACGATGACGGCGCTGACCACCGGCAATATACCCAGCAATCCACCGGCTCCGGGGATGCGTTCGATCATCCGGCTGCCGACGACAAAAAGGATGCCAATCAGCGTCAGGACGCAGGCCAGCCCAAGACTGAAGGCGAGGATCAGAACCAGCCCGTAGGCGGTTCGATTGAGCGAGATCGCGCCGAGCATCAGTATCCAGGCCGATGGGCAGGGAATTATCCCACCCGAGATGCCAAGCCTGACAAGGCTTCTCAGCGAGAGCTTCTCATCGTCGACGCCGGCCGCCGTGTGATGATGATCGTGTTCGTGATCATGGATCAGATGGTGCATCGTATGGCCAAGAATGGCCGGACTCCAGCGAATCCGCCGCAGCAAAAGCCCCGCGCCGATGATCGTGATCATTGCCCCGGAGATGAAACTGAGGATCGGGTAGAGTCTCTCTGGCATAACATATTTTGACGCCAGCAGAAATGCCAGACCGCCAAGGTAGACTGTCAGGGTGTGCGATACCGTGACTACCAGCCCCAATAACGTCGCGTGACGCAGCGTCCCCTGCGATCCGGCGAGGTAGGCGCCGACCAGCGCCTTGCCGTGACCCGGCGAAAGGGCATGGATCGCCCCAAGCCCGAACGCAATCAGCAGGCCAATCAGGATGACGGTCGGAGTCAGTTTCGGGACGGTGATCAGCGCCAGGAAGCGGTCTTTTGCCGGGGCGACCGGTGTGCCTTCACGGCTGACGAGCGGGCGCGTACCCGCCGGCAAATCACCACGAACTACGCTCCACTCACCTCGCCGTTCGTCAAGCGGTGATCCGATGCGGCTCTCCGGATAGGCGAGCAGCTCGTCGGTCAGGCCATTGCCGGCAATCGAACTGTCGTAGACGGTCAGTCCATCGCGTGCCGTCACCACCAGCTCTCTCCAGCCCGGCTTGTCGGCCTCATTGCCATTCTCGAAGCGAAACTGGTGCACCGTGCCTGCCCAGTCGACCGGCGCGGTCAGGTTGAAGACGAGGCGCATCGTCGCCAGCCCCATTGCCGCCGAGCCTGTCTGGCCGGGCAGGATCGCCCCCTCACGCCCGACGAGCGTCAGTGGAACCGTGGCCCCATCGATCGTCATTACCAGGCCGCTCAGGTACTGGCCGGAGATGGCGGCAAGATAGGCGTCCATCTCACCGTGCGAAACCTCGCCACTCGCGTCAGCGTCGGCCACCTGCGCTTCACGAAAGGTCGGAAGCTCCGCGATGTCGACGACATATCGAACGTCGACACCTCCTGCCACCATTGTCAGCCGTGCATAATGGTTGATCGATAACTGCCCAAGCGGGTGAGCTGCCAGCTCGCCAGCCAGTGATACCAGAACGAGGACGAGAATCGCCAGACATTCAACCTGATGCTTCCGCCGTATTTTTTCACCTGAAATAGTGGCCATAATCTTCATTAATCTTACTGCCTGCCTCAGCTCCAGACCGGAATGGTTATCGATAAACGACGAAGAAGTTGCCTTCAAGGAAGTCGAATTGGGTCGCCCGCCTGAAGCCGGCCTCCGTCATCCATCCATCGAGATCACTCAACCGGTAGGCCATCGATTCGTGGCCGGCTGGCCAGTTTTTACTGAAATCGATGATCGCGACCCGCCCATTCTTTCGCAGATATTTACGAAGCTCCTTCACGTAATCCTGCGGGCGATCGATGTGGTGGAGCGTGTCGATGATCGTGATCAGCTCGACCGGCTCGGGGATCTTTGGATCTGCAAATTCACCAGATACCGTGATCACGTTGGTCAGCCCGGCGGCGGCAGAGGTCTTCGCGACGTGCTCGAGCAGCTTCGGATCAACGTCCACCGCATAGATTTTACCGCGTGGGGTGACCTTCTTCGCCATGGGCCGGGTGAAGAGGCCGGAGCCGGAGCCGACATCTGCCACCTTCATCCCCGGCTTCAGTGAGAGTGATTCGACCACACGCTCAATCTGCAGTCCCTCGATTCGGCGCTCGGTCTCAAGCAGCTTGATATACTCTTCGGCGTCGCGCCGCCCCTTCTGCGGCAGCGTTGGATCACTCGCCCCGTTCCAGAGCAGACCAACGAGAATGATGTGTAAAAAAAGCATGTCGATTACTCCCTAACTGAAATTGGCCTGAAATTGGGCCTGAAATGGACGATCAGCGTGCACTCTTTCGACGCTCTGTCACGAGATAGATCAGCCCGCCGGCGAGAATGGTCACCAGTGCGGCGCCGGTCGGAATCGGGCGCTCGCGCAGGCCAAGCAGGAACGCCGTCAGTTCGAGGCCGAGGAAGATCGCCGGAGTGATCGGGTAACCCGGAGTCAGAAAGACGCCCTCTTTCGCGCCGTCGCGCCGCACGAACCAGACTGCCGTCACCGTCAGTGCGGCGATCAGTGAGAGCGCTGAACCGATGTAGATCAATAGTGTCTCGAACTCACCGGTCAGGACAAGCAGGATCGAGACCAGCGCCTGGATGAGGATCGAGACCGTCGGCACGCTGTTTGCAGCGCCGAGGCGACCAAAGAGTGCAGGCGCGAGGCCATCCCGCGACATTGCATAGTAGACACGCGGCCCGGCCGCGGTCATGGCGCTGACCGATCCAAGGATCGTCACCGTAATGATCGCGCTGATCGCGAGCGATCCCTTCGCCCCAAAAAGCCGCTCTGCCGCCACCTTGCCGATCGCGATCGTCGGTTCCCACGACTCTGCCGGTACGGCGTAGAGGAAGAGCAGGTTGAGTCCGAGATACAGAATCGCGACCATCAGCGTTCCGCCAATCAACGCCCGTGGCAGCGTTCGCCGCGGATCTCTTACCTCACCCGCCAGATAGGCCGCCGCGTTCCAGCCACTGTAGGCGAAACTGACCTGAATCAGCGCGATCCACCACATTCCACCACGGCGATGGCCTGCCGTCACTCCGTGCCAGTCACCACTTCCGGTCAGGAAGCCCGCCCCGATCAGCGCCAGGATTCCGGTGACGACCGATCCGGCGATGATCGTCTGAAGTCTGCCTCCCGGCCT
>JBEIMN010000298.1:0-4755 GCA_040378705.1 Acidobacteriota bacterium | reverse complement strand
GATCGTGAAGTTGTTCCCGTAACCAAGGCTCGTCGCGTGACGCCGCAGCAACCGGTTCCCAATCGAATGGAACGTCCCACCCCAGATCCGGCGCACATCGGTCCTGACCAGCGCCTCGACACGCTGCAACATCTCCCGCGCCGCCCGATTGGTGAACGTTACCAGCAGTATCCGCCCTGGCGAGACTCCCGCCTCGATCAGCCTCGCCACGCGATAGGTGACCGTGCGGGTCTTTCCAGACCCCGCTCCCGCAATCACCAGCTTCGGGCCGCGACCAGCCATGACCACCGCCCGCTGCTCGTCATTGAGCGCTTCACGATAGTCGATCAGCGAACTCTTCGGATTGTCGGTCCTGATCAGATAGTTGCGCATTTAATTATTTCCGTCATCGGCACCCGGAATTCACTGGAGCATAGAATAATGCCAGCTGCCCGCCAGTATGCCAGAAGAGCACCGTCTCGTCCTCTCCGATCCAGCCGCTTCTGATCGCGTCAAGCAACCCGGCCATCGCCTTCGCCGTGTAGACAGGGTCAAGCAGCACCCCTTCCGTCCGCGCCAGCAGCCCGATCGCCTCCTCCCCCGCCTCCGTTGGGAGTCCATATCCATCTCCAATGTAGCCGTCAAGCACCGTTATCCGCTCATCGAGTTCTCCTGCTGGCACCCCGAGCAGATGGCCAACACCACCGATTATCGGCGCAACCAGCCCCTCGATCTCTCCCACCGATCCATCCGGACTTACACCAACCACCTCACGCGCCAGCCCTGGAAAGAGCTGCCTCCCGACGGCCAGACCAGCCTGCGTTCCTCCACTCGAACTACAATGATAAAGATAGTCAACCCCAAGCCCCGCCAACTGCCTGGCCACCTCTGCCGCGGCGTTTACAAACCCGATCGCCCCAAGCGGAACCGAGGCACCAAGCGGAATCGTCGCCACTCGACGCCCTTCCAGACGAAACTTCTCGGCCAGCCGCGCCATCGTCACCTCACGCTCCGCCCGGCTCTCGATCAGATGAATCTCCGCCCCATACAGCCGATCCGCACAGAGGCTCGCCGGCTCTAGCCCCTCATATCCGACCGCTGCCGGGTTTAACACCAGCACACACCCCATCCCAATCCGCGCACATAACGCCGCCGTCACCCGCGCATGATTCGACTTTACCCCGCCACACGTGATCGCCAACTCTGCCCCATCCGCGCGCGCCTGCGCCAACAGATACTCCAGCTTCCGCACCTTGTTGCCACCAAAGCCCGGCCCGAGCCAGTCGTCCCGCTTAATCAATATCCGCGGGGATCGGCCAAGCGCCGCTCGCAGCCGCGGCAACTCCTCGATCGGCGTCGGCCCATGACTCAACGCCAGCCGCGGTATCGCTGCCAGTCGATCGATCGCGCGCACTCTCAACTCGTCGCTCATCATTGTCGAATCCTCCTCCGACCATCAACCCCCATCATTAGTCCCATCGAAGACGAATCCCCATTGTGCGACAGCCCACCAAATTTGCCAACGTCCAGCCATTTAACCCTGGGAAAGTGGCCAGTCGCTCAAGACATCGATTTTGATCTGACGTCTGACTTGAGGAGTCCCAGCGCTGCGAGTTGACCAGGCCGGACATTAATCATCGGTCAGGTCTGCTTTGATCCAGGCGAGTTGTTCAGCTCAATTCAGTGATGGCTCAATTCAGTGATGGCAGTCATCGGTTGAGTCAACTAATGGCGAGGCCTGACTTGTCGGCGATCCGTCTGGAAAGATTGGGGAAATCTTCATAACAGGCACGCACCGCCTCGATGTGGGCACCGATGGCGCCGTCCCCCTGCCTCAGGAAAAACATCGGTTTATGTGCTTCCATCGCCAACGGCATCAGGGACCGGTAATGCTTGAGCAGCGCCAGGCAGTATGGGTCTTTCTCGACCGGCGGTGCACTTTGGGCATCCTCGGCCAGAACATCTGACCGATAGACGGAGGGGATTCTCTCCAACCAGCGCTGGTAAGCCTTGACTGGACGGCTTTCGCGAACGCCGTGCTGCATTACGACATAGCCCAGTGGCTGCATCGCACCTGTCGGGGTATCGATTCCGACATTATCCCCCAACTCGTCCAAACGCTTAGGAAAATTGCCTGTCCGGCGTCGGAGTTGAACATTAAACCTGGTTACGCGTAGCGTTGGAAGTCATTGACCACCGGCCACCAGATGGGTTGGAACAGGAAGCGCCGAGATCACAATACCGGGGCACCATGAAAAAAGCGGTGGGTCCTGCGACCCACCGCACAATAGTCCATCAACTAAGCACCAGCTACGGAAGTAACTCTAAAAAATTGTCCGCCTCTACTGATCCCGATTCGAGAAGGCATAGCTGAGACCGACGATAAACGTATTCTGATGGTTCAGCGTTGTGCCCGAGGCATTGGTAAAAAATTTCCGGTTCGAATAGTCGCGGCGGAACTCGAATCTCGTCAGCAGGTTGTTGACCAGCTTGATCTCCTGGGTCAAAGTCACGCCCTTGACAGTCTGCGCCGTTCCCGTCCGCAATCCATCACTGTCGTCAAAAATCTCGAAGCGGGGTGAGAAGGCCAGCCGTGAATTGAAGGCGTACTTCAAATAGCCGGAAAAACCTGTCCACTTGCCACGCTTGCCGGCATCATCTCCATCCGATCCGGCGACGAAATTTCCAGTCAGCGTCAGCTTGTCTGTCACGAGGTAAGTCGCTACCGTGTCGGCAATATTCCGCCAATTGTCGCGACGCGAGACTGCCGGAACGTTGGCCAGCGGCGCCTCCGGCCCACCCAGATAGGTCTGCGTCAGCGCAAACTTCTTCGTCGGATTGAGGCTGAGCTGCAACCCGGTCGTCTTCCCCGCATTCCGGTTATGGTTGTTTTCGTAGAGATTGTCCCAGCCGTTGAAGAGAAAACCGGTCAGCGCTACCTTGTCGTTGAACGCATACTTGGCACGGAATCCGGTGTGATAGTAGGGACCATAGGTGAAGAGCCAGCCGCGCGAATAGTTGAAGTTGTCTTTGGTGTCGATTACTTCGGCTCCAACCGGGGTGTACATCTTGCCGAAATCGATCGTCAGCCCTTTACCGACCGGAGCAACATAGCTGACATAGGCCTGCAACAGATGCTTGGTCGCCTCGTTCCGCGAATAATCACTGACTGAAATTATGCGATCAACCGTCTCTCCAAGCCCGACATCGAGCCGGAAGCCAAGCGGGCTGTCGGTCGAGGCCGCCTTGTTGAAACCGATCCGCGCCAACTGCAGGCTGAAAGCGTTGTGCCTGACGTCGAACGCACGCCCCTGCGTGAACATATCGACCTGGTTGGTGTTGTAACTATAGTAGCCGTCGACGACCCCATTGATCTCGACATCTTTCAGGAATTTGAGCAACTGGCTGTTCTGCTTCGCCTCATCCTGAAGCGCGACCACCTCTTTTGCCGTATCAGACTTCGCTGCCGTGGTCGCCGCCATGACCGCTGAAGTGGTAACCATCGGGGCCGAGGTGCCAGCAATTGCTCCGAACACCCCCGGTTTAACCTCAGTATTCGATTTTGCTTCAGTCAGCGACTCGATCCGGCTCTCAAGCTGCCGAATCCGCTCCTCGAGCGCCGCCACCATTCGCACCATCTCGACTTCTGAAACCCCACCGGACGCCGGGCTCTTCTTCACCTCTTCGCCCGAAGTCTTACCGGTGACTTTCTCTTCGGTGACTTCGGCCACTTTGGCAACTTTCGCGCCAGAAACTTTCACGTCAGGAAGCTTCGTACCCGCCCGACTGAGCCCGTCGGGCAGCGCCGCGACTCTTGCTGCTGATGAGCCCAATGATGAGCCCGGGGCGACCTGTGCCTCCGTCCCCGAAACCATCGAAACCGACATCAACAGGGCCAACAGCCCCCCGCCGACTCTTTTCGCACCAGAAAATTTAATACCAGCAAAATTTTCAACTACCGCCGTGCGTCGAGCACCGCAGAAAATAGTATTTGACAAACGCATATTCCCCTGCCTCCAGTCGCAGCTCCCGCCGGGGACCGGATAGCAGGTGATAACGCTTGTCTGCCAGTTACGGCGCGTTATACACTCTTCCCGATCCACGCAGGTGATCTCCAGTTGCCTTGTGTGGGTTCGCACGAGGGGGAAGACTCAGTGATGTTCCAGCATCACCGGTACAGTCGACCCCCTCAAATATTTTCAACTCGTTTTGCCCGAACAGATTTGGGGAACCACCCTTCCGAAATGGCCCCCCCCCGGCCAGACATCAGACCGCGTTCAGGCCGTGTTCACCAGTCCGGATGCGGATCGCCTCCTCGACCGGCAGCACGAAGATCTTTCCATCTCCAAACTTCCCGGTTCGTGCCGACTTGACGATCGCGTCAACCACCCCTTCGAGGACCTCATCATCGACCACCACCTCGATCTTCACCTTCGGAACGAACTCAACCTTGTATTCGCTCCCACGATAGACCTCTGTATGACCCTTCTGACGTCCAAACCCCTTGACTTCGCTGATCGTCATTCCCTGCACTCCCAGCGCCTGGAGCGAATCCTTCACGCCCTCCAACAGGTGCGGGCGAACAATTGCTTCAATCTTTTTCATGACTAAGCTTCTCCTTGAAAGATATTCCGGTTAAATCGACCCGCGCCCCTATTCGTGAACAATGTTGGCCGCGGCACTCAGATCGGACGAACTGTGGCTGGCGAGCGTTCCCGCCGTACCCAAATCGAAGTCGAGATTGTAACCCTCTTCGCCGTGCTGCGAGACATCCAG
>JBEIMN010000297.1:0-4756 GCA_040378705.1 Acidobacteriota bacterium | reverse complement strand
GGGAAGCAATGTGCGGCGACGGAGTGTGCGAGCTGATCATCAATTCCGGCGGAATCCAAACCAGCCGGGCGACCGGTGCTCATCACCCCAAACACTCCACGGCACCGTTGTTTTTAAGGAAAACGCAAAGAGTTTGTAAACAATGTAAAATCGGGCATGCCCCGTCTATACGGGCACTTGAGAATAGTTATAATCACGGAATGAGACTCCGAATCTGGAACAATCGCAGCTACCCAAAGAGCCAACTGCTGGTGGCGGCAGCGCTCTTACTGCTGTTGCCATTACTGGCAATGATGCAATATCGGCTGCTTGAAAAGGTAAGCGAGGGTGAGCGCGAACGGATGAGGGCAAGCCTTGCCGCCGCGGCGAGCCGATTCAGCCTCGATTTTGACCTTGAGATAATTCGAATCTACAGTTCGTTTCTGACCGCACAGCCGGTGCCGTCAGAGTCAAAGCCGGAGCTGACCAGTATTAGCGGCACGAAAAGTGATGGGACGGTCGCACTGATTGTTTCGGCTGGGAATCGGTGGCGGGAGACGACCGCCTATCCGCGGCTGATCGAGGCTGTCTTTCTGGTAAGGTTGAATGAGTCAGGGGAACGGGAGCTGACGCGAATCAACCTCGAAACCGGGATGGCAAAGCCGGAGGAGTGGCCGGCGGAGATGACCGGACTGAAAGGGATGTTGCCGGCGCGTGACACGGGCAATGTTCCGCGTCGTGACAATGGTGTCGGGGCCGCGTCGTTGCTTCCAGTAACATCGCTCGACGACGGGAAGCCGGCGCTGCTCTTCCAGGTTGCAGAGGTTACCGCAGGGCCGCCCGGACTTCCCGGGATCGCCGGAACGGCGGGCAGAGGAAACGACCGTGAACGAACGGGACAGCTTGGAATAGTGGTGGCGACGATCAACCTGCAATACCTGCAACAGGAGTTGTTGCCAGCCATGGTCAGGCATCACTTTGTCGAGGGGGATCGACAGCATTTCGACATGGCGATCGCGACGCCGGCCGGAGGGGAAGCTGCGATCTGGAGATCGGATGCGACCGGCTCTTCCGCGCCCCCCTCCTGGAAGTTTGCGGAGTCGGATCTGAGTGTTCAGCTCTTCAACATCCGCTCGGAGCTGCTGCGACAGCAATTGCGACGCGGGCGTTCTTCGACAGAGCCGCAGATGCCTCCACCGGGAACGTTGCGACTGGCGACGGTTGGTGGACGAAGACTGTTTTCGGACGAGGTTCCGCCGCTATGGGATCTCTACCTGCGACACTCCTCCGGCTCGCTCGATGTCGCGGTCACGAATGCACGTCGAACCAATCTGATGATCAGCCTCGCGGTCCTATTCCTGTTGACGGCGAGTTTCATGCTTATGATGGTCTCGTCGGTGCGTGCGCGACGGCTGGCACAGGAGCAGATGAATTTCGTGGCCGGCATATCGCATGAGTTGCGGACTCCGCTAGCCGTCATCGATTCGGCCGGCTACAACCTGAGTCGCGGATTTGTGAAACGACCCGAGGCGATGCAGGAGTACGGGGAGATGATTCGTACTGAGTGTCGAAGACTTGGGGAGATGGTGGAACAGGTTCTGGATTTTGCGACCTTCCGTTCAGGACGGCAGGTCTTCGATCATCAGCCGCTGGCGCTCTCCGACATCATCGACGAGGCGCTTCGCGCGTCGCAGCCGCTGCTGGAAGGTGGCGGGTTCCGGATTGAGCAGCAGGAACCCGAAATGCTGCCCGGTGGTCACGAGTATCCGATGGTCCTTGCCGACCGGCAGGCGATGATCCGCGCATTGCGGAATCTGCTCAGCAATGCCATGAAATATGGTGGGGATGACCGCTGGATCGGACTTCGCGTCAATGTCACCCGGCGTGGCCGGCAGGAGATGGTCAACCTGACGATCAGCGATCATGGTCGCGGTATCGCGCGGGAGGATCTCTCCCATATTTTTGAGCCATTTTATCGGAGCAGCGATGTGCGAACCGCGCAGATTCAGGGCAACGGGCTCGGACTGAGCCTGGTCAGGAATATCGTCGAGGCACATCACGGAACGATCCACGTCGAAAGCCAGGTCGGACGCGGCTCCTCATTTACGATCAGTCTACCGGCGGCCGGGCCGATAATCGAACCCGTGGCTGATTCTCTGACCGGATCATTACCGGGCCAGCCCGCCAGTCAGGGACAACTTCACTATTGACAGATGGGCACGCCCGGGCACAATAATCCTCTTATGAATCAAAGAATTCTGCTGGTCGAGGATGAACGTGGGCTGATCCGGACTCTCTCCGACTGTCTGACTGGAGAGGGGTACACGGTCGAGACAGCGCTCGACGGTGAATCAGGATTCCAGCGGGCGCGCGAAGAGAACTTCGATCTGCTGATTCTCGACGTTATGCTGCCGAAAAAGAATGGTTTCGACATTCTGCGTGATCTTCGACAGCAGGGTGTTGGCACTCCGGCGATCATGCTGACGGCACGCGGTCAGGTAATCGATAAGATACTTGGTCTCAAACTGGGCGCTGACGACTATCTGACCAAGCCATTCGACATGGGTGAGTTGCTGGCACGGATCGAAGCGATCCTGCGCCGAATCCCGACAACCGATCAGTCCTCTCCCGACACCTATGTTTTCGGTGATGTCAGAATCGACTTCCGCCGGGCGGAGGTGACCCGGACCGGAAACCCGGTCGAGCTTGCGGCACGCGAGTACCACCTGCTTCGATATTTCATCGAGCATCGTGAGAAGGTACTGAGCCGCGACAAGCTGCTCGACGATGTCTGGGGCTACGACGCGATGCCCGTGACGCGAACAGTCGACGTTCACGTCGGACTGCTCCGGCAGAAACTCGAACCAAACCCCCGCCAGCCACAATACTTCCTGACCATCCACGGCCTTGGATACAAATTCGTTGGCTGAATCGGCCAACCTGCCAGAATTTACATTCCTTACATTCTTTTTACCCGACCTTTAACCATTTTCCGTTCAACTCGGTCATTATCCGAGAGTAATGAAGGTAGAAGGCAGGGAGTGAGGGTATTGAGTGGACTGAAAAAGTCCCGAAGTACTGGTTCCGTTAAGATAAAAGAATGGTTTGCGAAAAAATCGGAAACAGAAGTCCGATAGGAATGTTTGCTATGAGAAAATCAACAATTCGTGCATTGACAATCGTACTGGGTCTGCTGCTTATGGCAGGCATTGGTGCGGCACAGACGGTGGCCCTCCGTGGGCAGGTGGCTGACGAGCAGGGTGGTGTGGTCCCCGGGGCAAAGATCACCGTAACCAACAAAGCGACAAACAAGCAGCAGAGTGGAGTGGCGAACGCACTTGGAGAGTTCACTATTCAGGGCCTGCCGACTGGAGTCTATACGGTTGTCGCCGAATTCGAAGGCTTTCAGCCATTCCTGCAGTCAGAGGTCAGAGTTCCGCTCGGAAATCTGCTGCAGGTAACGCTCAAGGTTGCGGGAATGACAGTGATCACGGACGTTGCCTCGGACACGAAGACCGTTTCGGTCGAACCTGATCAGAACCTGAGTGCGACGGTGCTCGATGAGGATTTCATCAAGAACAACCTGCCTGACAACGAAGACGACCTGCGCGACTATCTGACCGCGCTGGCCGGACCGGCTGGTGGTGGCGCGAGTGGTGGACAGGGTGGAGCGCAGATTCTTGTCGATGGGTTTAGTGGTGGCCGGCTGCCACCACGGGAGGCGATCTTCCAGATCCGCGTCAACCAGAATCCATTCACGGCCGAGTTCTCCAATCCGGGATTTGGCCGGATCGAGATCGTCACCAAGCCCGGCAACGACCGGTGGCGTGGAAATGTCCAGTTCAACCTGCGCAATTCGGCGCTCGATGCGCGGAACGCCTTCGCGCTGATCAAGCCGTCCGTCCGTCAGGAGCGTTATGGATTCAACATCGGTGGCCCGTTAATCGCAAAGAAGATGTCTTTTTTCGCGAATTACGAAGATCGCCGGCTGTCGGGTGGTAATGCAGTAGTCGCGACGACGCTCGCGGGCCAGCAGGTCTTCAACGTCGATGCCCCGAACAATAACCGCAATCTTTTCACGAAGGTCGATTATCTGATCAACCAGAAGAACACGCTCGGAGTCGCGTACAGCTACTTCAATTCCGAGAGCCTGAATCGCGAATTTGCCGTCCGGTTTGGTGGATTTGGTGGTGGCGGTGGATTTGGTGGTGGTGGTGGAGGCGGCGGTGGTGGTTTCGGTGGCGGCGGATTCGGTGGTGGTGCAGGTGGCAATGGTGGAACCTACACTTTACCGGAGCGTGGCTCCGATTCGACGAACAGCAACCACAACGTCCGCATTTCAGAGACCTTCATTATCAGCACTTCCCTGCTGATGGAGACTCGGCTCGAGTTGCAGAAACAGAACAGCCTGTCGAAGGCAAAGACGACCGGAGTAGCGATCAACGTCCTCGACGCCTTCAACGGTGGTGGCGCTACCTGCTGCCCGAGCGAGTCGAGCACGAAGGAGGCGCAGTGGCAGCAGTACCTGACCTGGACAATGAAGAAGCATACGGTCAAGTTCGGCTGGCAGATGCAGTATGAGAATATCGACGACTACAGCGCGACCAACTTCAACGGGACATACACATTTTCCAATCTCGATCAGTACCGACGGGTTCTGAACGGCGACACGACGGCGCGGCCGCAGCAGTACACGGTCAACCGTGGCAACCCGGTTCTGAAGTATTCGCGGGTCGAGAACTCCTGGTTCTTCAATGATGACTGGCGTGTCAACCAG
>JBEIMN010000296.1:0-4760 GCA_040378705.1 Acidobacteriota bacterium | reverse complement strand
GAGTACACTGGCAGCAACAAGATCGGCACCCTCGATCTCGATCAGATCAGCCTGACCTCGCCGCAAGGCATCAAAACAGTTTACGAAATCAGCCGCCGAACCGGCCGAATAATCTATATTAATTACGAAGAGAAGCTCGCCGAGAATGCCCCCCCCGTCAAGTACCGGCTCTATTTCAAGGATTTTCGCGTCATCCAGAACAGCATCATCCCCTACGAGATTCAGGTCTTCCAGGATGGAAAGCTGATTGAGGAACGCAAGGTTGTCGAGGCTGCCTTCAACGTCCAGATGGAAGAGAAGATCTTCAAATCGGCTCCGCCATCAACTCCAGAGAAGCCCGAAAAATCAGAAAAGCCGGAATAATCTAAAATATTGAGTACCATTTTCAGACAGGTGTAATTGATGCCAAGCATGGGGATTCGCGACAAGCTAGTCATAATATTCTTCGCCCTGATCATCATACCGATGTTCCTTCTCTGGGCACGCTGGCAGGAGACAGCCGTTGGGAGTACGAAATCGGTGTTGCAGCGTGAGCTGGCCGAGCGTGCACGGGAAATATCGGAGCAGATCACCCTCTCGCTCCAGTCGAATCAGAAACAGTTTCTCGACCTGACCGATCAGGGAGCCATCCAGTCCTACGGTCGCGAGCTGGGGCAGAACAACCAGGCGGTTCCGAACGACATGCTGCGGATAGACCTTTCCGCATTCCTGCTCGCGCATCAGAATCTCTACTCCGGCCTGATCGGGGTCAACCGCCAGGGTCGGCCGGTCTTCAAGATCGAGGCCCGGCCGACTCCGAACGGCATCATCCGACCTTTCTACCAGAGTGGCCTTTTCGAGAAGGAGGATGGAACCGCAGATCCGGGCGCGATCTTCCAGGATCCGTCGAAGGGGCTGGTAATTGGTGACATCAGCCGCGAGAGCAGTGGAACGCACCTCAATCTGATCGCGCCACTGCGCAACGAGGCGCGGGTATTGACCGGGGCGCTGGTGATCAAGGTCCGGGTCGACCGTCTGCTGGCCGAAGCAGCCGGGCCGCGGGCGATGTCGGCGCAAAATGTGCCGGATTACAACCGTCCGCAGGCGATCATCGTTGGTCCGGACGGAAACGTCCTCTACGCTGCTGACGAATCGAAGCAGTCAAAGCCGCTTGGCGAGGCCTTCAGCCAGTTTGCCACCTCCTGGAAAACGCTGCACGAGAACGGGCAGAAAGATGTCGACAGCGATCCCTGGTTCATTCATCACCGTGGCAGAAGCGACAGTCCGTTGCTTTCGATTCTGATTGTCCAGGATTATACCAACGCCCTGAGCCAGGTCGAGTTTGACAGCTACGTGCTGCTGCTGCTCACCTTCCTGCTGGTGATTGTCGCCATGCTCTCGATCTACTTCCTGATCAGTGGAACGACAGACTCGATCAGGCGTGTGACGAGCGGGGCGCGCGCGATTGCTACCGGGAACCTTGGCTATCACATCCAGATCAAGTCGAAGGATGAGACGCGAGTCCTCGCCGAGGCCTTCAATCGAATGGCGGGCCGGCTGCGTGAGATGATCCGCAAGGAGGGTGAGCAGAAGCAGTTCGAGTCATTTGCACGCCTCTCGGCGGTACTGACTCACGATCTGAAGAACCAGATCCTCTCCCTTTCACTGCTTGTCTCGAACATGGAACGCAAGTTCGACCGCGAAGGTTTCCGTGAAGACGCGATGCGGACGCTCTCCGATTCCGTCCATAATCTTCAGAATCTGGTCTCGAAGCTCTCCGATCCGCGGACTCCGACAAAGCGGATCCGCGAGCAATCGAACCTGACCAATCTCGTCAAGCGGGTCATCGATCGGACGGCTGCCCAGGCCGCGAACAGATTCCAGGTTCAGAGCAACCTGATTCCTGACGTCGTCGCGGATGTCGACGGAAAAGCAATCGAGCGTGTCATCGAAAATCTGGTGATCAATGCGCTTGAAGCGATGCCGGAGGGCGGATCGCTGATGATCTCGACCCGGCGCAGCGGTGAGAACGCCATCGTCTCGGTCGCCGATACCGGCAAGGGAATGACTGAGGAGTTCATGCGCGAACGGCTCTTCCACCCCTTTGCGACAACAAAAAAGAAGGGCATCGGGCTTGGACTCTACTCCTGTCGTGACATCATCGAGCAGCACGGCGGTCGTATCGACGTCGCGAGTCAGGTCGGACGTGGAACCGAATTCAGCGTAATCCTCCCGATCAAGGGGATCTACGCCAGCCTCAGCGACAGCTCGGGAGAGATTTCGCCCGCATTGGTCCCGCCGACCGGCAAATGATCGGACACGTAAGCCAGGCTATCCCAGACAATTTATGACTGAAAAATTGAAACAGACCGTGCTGATCGTCGATGATCAGGCCATGATCCGGAAGCAGCTTGCAAGCGTGCTTGAGGACGACTATCTGATACTCCAGGCATCTTCGCGCAAGGAGGCCCTCGCCGCGATCGAGAAATGGAAGGTCGATGTCGTCATCTGTGACCTGCACATGCCACCGAACGAAGACGATATCACGGAGGGGCTGGCGGTTCTCGAAGGGGTTCGAAAATTCAACAGCCAGATTCCGGTCATCGTCGTTACCGGGGACGATTCCCGCAGCGCGGCGCTGGAGGTTGCAAAGCGAAGTGCCTATGCCCCGCTTCCAAAGCCATTCACCTCGGAAGAGATCGAGATCATGGTGCGGAACGCCGCCCGGAGCCATCAGCTCCACAATGAGATCAAGTCTCTGCAGGATGAACTGCGCCGCTTCAAGGAGGGGGAAGGTGGAATCGTCGGCTCGACACCGGCCCTGAAACGGATCATCGATCAGGCGCGGGCGGTTGCCGAGACGAGCGCGTCCGTTCTGATCACCGGGGAATCAGGAACCGGAAAAGAGGTCATGGCGCGCCACATCCACAACATCAGCCCGCGCAGTGGTGGTCCATTTATCGCGTGCAACATTGCCGCGCTTCCCGAGACGCTGGTCGAATCGGAACTCTTCGGCCATGAAAAAGGGGCCTTCACCGGAGCGAGCAGCCGGCGCGAAGGGCGATTCGAGCTCGCCGACAAGGGGACTCTTTTCCTTGACGAAATTGGTGAACTGACCCCGGCGATGCAGGTCAAACTCCTGCGCGTCCTCCAGGAGAGGCAGTTCGAGCGGCTCGGTGGCAAGGAGCTGCTGACCGTCGATATCCGCGTCATCGCCGCGACCAATCGCAACTTAGAGGATATGGTCGACAACGAACAGTTCCGCGCAGACCTCTACTATCGCCTCGACATTGTCAACCTCGAGCTGCCACCGCTGCGGGGACGCCAGGAGGACATCCCGATCCTTGCCCGCCATTTCGCCCGCAAGGCATCGTTGAAACACGACAAACCGATCCCGTCCCTCTCACCCGCGTTTGAAAACAGGCTCTCGGGTTATCGGTGGCCTGGCAATATCCGTGAGCTCGAAAATGTGATGGAGCGTGCAGTTGTGATCAGTACCGGTCCGGTACTCGATGTCGACTCGCTTTCGGCGAAGATCCTCAATCAGCCAGCCGAACCGGTCACACCGACGCCGGCGACACCAATGCCCCAGATTCAGTTGATCGATGGCACGCTGCCACCAGACCTCTCTTTCGAATCAGCGATCACCGACTTCAAGCGGGAGCTGGTCCGACAGGCCCTCCGTGAATGCCACAACTCACGATCGGAGGCCGCCCAGCGGCTGAAGATCAGCCGGCAATATCTCCACCGGCTGTTGAACGAGCTTCACGTCAGAGAGTAGTCCCACGGCTCACCGGCCCAAAGTGTTAGCCGGTTGGCAGTTAAGTCTTTTGTGCTTCGAGGATTAGCAGTTGGTAGAGCTCTTCGACCTGGCGGCGCGTGTCGGCGAAGCCTTCGGAGGTATCAATGGTGAAGTCGGCATAGCAGAGCTTCTCCGCTGTCGGCATCTGCGCCGCGATTCGCGCTTCAGCCGCCTCGCGTGAGAAGTGGTTCCGCTCCATCAGCCGCTGGAGCTGGAGTTCGGGCCGGCAATGCACGACGACCACGCAGTCGAAGCGCCGGTACGATCCGGTCTCGATCATCAGCGCGGCATCGATCACGGTGATGACACCTGGGGGAACACCTGGTGGGACACCCGGCCCAATCAGCCCATTCAGCTTGCCAGTGGCGACATTCTCCAGCCAGAGGGCCTGTGCATCATAGACGCGTGGATGGACGATCGCGTTGAGAGCGGCACGCTCTCCAGGATCGGCAAAGACGATCGCCCCGAGGCGTGTCCGATCGATGCGCCCCTCACCATCCAGTATTCCAGGTCCAAAATGATCGACGATTGCGGCATAAGCCGGCTCGCCCGGCTCCATGACACGATGGGCGACGGCGTCGGCATCAAGCACCTGACAGCCAAGTTCGCGCAACAGACCAAGCACATAACTCTTGCCGGAGGCGATGCCGCCGGTCAGGCCGACCTTGAGCATCGGTTCAGACCTCCACGACTCGATTTCGATTACCGCGCCGCGCCTCGGCCGCACGCAGCGTATTCTTCATCAGCATGGCGATCGTCAGCGGTCCGACGCCACCCGGCACCGGACTGAGCCAGCCGGCCTTTTCACCAACCGTGCGCGGTTCGACATCGCCAGCCAGTGTGTATCCACGCCGGGCAAACTCCTCCAGCCGGCCCGCCAGTTCAGCCTCGCCAAAGATCCGCCGAATCTCACTCTCCGAGGTGACCTTATTCATTCCAACATCGACGACCACCGCTCCCTCACGAATAAAGTCACCCG